>JBKOYU010000234.1:0-6140 GCA_046725575.1 Actinomycetota bacterium
CCACCACACCCAAGCGGCCGGTTCCGGCATGAGTCGGTTATCCCGCCTGAATCCCTCGATCCCGATACTCGGGATCCTGTTGATACTCACCGCGACACTGCGGTTGATCAACCTCACGGGGTCGCCCGCCCGACTTGACGACGAAGGCACGTACATGGCCCAGGCCTACGCCATGGACGAATGGGGAGAACTCGCCCACTACACCTACTGGTACGACCATCCGCCGGCCGGCTGGCTGCAATTGGCGCTGTGGACGGCGATTTCAGGTCCCGACTTCGGGGGCAACGCGGTCGCTGCCGGGAGATACCTGATGGTCATCGTCGCCGTGATCACCGCTGCCCTGCTGTGGGCCCTGGCGCGTCGAATCGAGATGTCCCGCTGGGGAAGCGCGGCCGCGGTCGCCGTCTTCGCGCTGTCTCCGTTGGCGATCTCGTTGAGCCGCACGGTATATCTGGACAATCTCGCCGTCGCTTGGTTGCTGGGCGCCTTGGTGTTTGTGTGCTCACCCCGGCACCGGCTGTCGGCGATGTTCGGCGCAGCGGCCTGCTTCGGCATAGCGGTGTTGACCAAAGAGACCATGCTGCTGCTCCTGCCGATGTTCGCCTGGCTGGTCTGGACCAGGGCCGCACCGGCGACCCGCCGCTACGCACTCGCCGTGTTCGTCGCCGCGTTCGGCGTGGTGGTGAGCACGTACGTCTTGATGGCCGTCCTGCGTGGTGAGCTGGTCCCCGGGCCGGGACACGTCAGTCTGTGGGACGGAATCAGGTTCCAGTTGCGGGATCGCGCCGCGGGCGGCGCACTCGATGATCCCGATTCAGTCAATCGCCATACCGTTGACCAATGGATCCGACTCGACCCGGCCCTGCCGTGTCTGGCCGGCCCGCTCGCACTGGCCGCACTGTTTGTCAAGCGGCTGAGGCCGTTCGCGGTCGGGTTGGTGATACTCATCGCCACGATTCTTCGTCCCGGATACCTGCCGGCGCCGTTCATCCTGTCCGCCCTGCCGTTGATAGCGCTTCTGGCCGCGGGCACCGGCGAGGTGGCGCTGCGCTATCTGTTCCGCACCGTTGAGCAGCCATGGGTTGGCGTGCGGCGCTTCCGTGTTCCGGCGCTGGCCGCCGGGGCGCTGATCGCGTCCATCGCCGTGTCGCTCTGGCTGCCCACCTATCACGGCTTGCTGGACTCCGACGACGACGCGTCGATGCGGCAGACACAGCAGTGGATCGAGCAGAACGTGCGCAAGTCCGACCGGCTGATCGTCGACGATGCGTTGTGGGTGGACCTGATCCAGGACGGCCGCGACCGGCGCAATGTCGTGTGGGCTTACAAGGTGGACACCGACGAGCAGGTGCAGGGCTGGGCGCCCCACGGCTGGACCGACTACGACTGGGTCGTGACTAGGGCGGCCTTGCGTGCCAGTATGCGGCCGAACGGTGTATTCGCTGACGCGGTCGCGCACTCACAACCAGCGGCGACATTCGGCTCGGGCGTGACGCGAGTCGAGGTGCTCCGTGTCGACAACGGCGCACCGACCTCGAAACCCCCGTCGCCCGCGGCGCCGGCATTCGGTGGGCTTCTCGCGGCCCGCCTTGCCGGTGCCACCGATCCGGATGTGCTCGCGGTCCTGCAGTCTCGGACGGTGGATCAACGTGTGCTTGCGACGCTGGCAGTGGTCGCTGCGACGCAACCCGTTCGGGTCGAGGACATTTCGGCGATCGAAGGCGAGGACGACGCCGGAATTCCCCGACGTGATATCACGGTGGGCGGCCCGCGCCACCGGCTACAAGCTGTGGCGGCATTCTTCGAACGCCAAGTGGGCCCGTTCGCAGTGCAGTCCGTGGATCTGACCGCCGACGGACTCAGAGTTCGATTTCCGTTGCGCACCAAGGATATCGGTCTGGGCACAGGTCCGGCACCGCTGCAGGGCGGTCCGGCCGCGCTGCGGGTGGCGGACCTGCGCCGCAGCCGACCGGACGAGCAACTCAACCTAGTGCGCATCGACGGCACCGCGGCCGGCTCGCTTGAGACGAGCGACGACGCGAATCCGTCGGGCTATCGGTCGATGCCCGCGGGAACGTACGTGGTGGTGACGAACCGTGTCGGCGGAGGTGACCCGGTTATCCGCCAGGTACTCACGCTCCATCCAGGGGTGACCTACACGCTCGCACTGTTCTCCGCGGCCGAGTCCAGCCAGGTCGCGGTGCAACTCGCACCGGACGGCCCGCCCACCGGCCCCACGCCCGACTCGGCCGTGCGCATGCTGCACGCTGCCAGTGCAGCGGGATCCGTCTACCTGGCGCTGGTAGCACCCGGCGCGGTCGAGCCGATGGTGCTGGCGAACCAAGCTGGGTACGGGCTCATCACCGGGTATGCCGCGCTGCCCGCGGGGCAGTACGAAGCGGTGGTGAGTGCAAACGGCCGGGAATGGCGCCAACCCGTTGAATTCCTCGGTGGCGAGCCGATGAGTCTGCTGCTCACCGACGGGCCCGATGGTCCCGTGCTGCGGACGCTGCGGGATGTTCCTGAAGCCCCCGCTGCGCTGAATCCCCCGACGTTGACGATGCCCGCGAGCGGAAGTGCGGTGGAGAAAACCACAGCGAAAACGCCTGCGATTGAACGCTCGGACGGACGGCGGATCGCGGTCGCACTGTGCGCCGTCGCGATCATGGGCGCAGCGGTCCTGATGGCCAGGGCGCGACCGACGCGGCGGCAGAGACAGCGGAACGATGCTGCCATGCACGAGGCTGTGCGGGCACCCCGGCGTGAGGTGGTTCGCCGCGCACGACCGGTCGACAACACGGCGCGAATACCTAGGGGGGTCGTTAAGGCTTCGGTTCCGCCGCGCTGGCCGAGACAGCACAACGATGCTGCCCTGCACCAAGCGGTGCGGGCGCGCGGGCGCGGCGGGGAGGTGGTTCGCCGCGCACGACCGGTTGACAACACTGCGCGACGAGATCTCGATGTTGACAACACTGCGCGACTGCCTATTGGGGCCGTTAAGGTTTCGGTTCCGCCGCGGCGGCCGAGACAGCGGAACGATGCCGCCCTGCGCGAGGCTGGGCGGGCGCGCGGGCGCCGCGGTGAGGTGGTTCGCCGCGCACACCCGGTTGACGACACTGCCCGACTAGATCTCGATGTTCACAACACTGTGCGACTACCTACGGTGGCCGTTAAGCCTTCGGGTCCGCGGGAGCCCAGATGAAGAGGCGACTGAGCACCGTGTCGGCAATTGCGCTCGTGCTGGTGATGATGGTCGGCGTTGGCTGGTGGGTCGCGAACGCCATCGATCCGCGGCTGGATGCGGCCGACATCGCCGACCTGCGGGAGGACACGGCGCGTATCGCCGGCCAGAAGTTCCTGGATGAGTACGTCGAAGCCGACGGGCGGGTCGTGCGACGTGACGAGGGCGGTGACGTCGTAAGCGAGGGCCAGGCCTATGGGATGCTCATCGCTGTGGCGGTCGGTGACGAGACTCGGTTCCGGTCGATATGGAAGTGGACGAAGACTCACCTGCGCCGCGCCGACGGCCTGCTGGCCTGGCGGTGGGCCGATTACAAGGTCACCGGTGTCAACAGCGCCGCGGATGCCGATCTCGATGCGGCGCGGTCGTTGGTGTTGGCCGGCCGACGCTTCAATGCGCCGGAGCTCACCAAGGACGGCAGACAGCTGGGCGTGGCGATCCTGGAGACCGAGACCGTCGCCGTCGGCACCGAGGCCGCCCCTCCGAGCGATGTGAATCCTCCGGGCACCTGGGTGGCCGGATCGGGGCGCACGCTGGTCGGCGGAAACTGGGCTAGGACGGCACCGTATGTCGTCAACCCGGGGTACTTCAGTCCTCGCGCCGAATGGGAACTCTTCGAGGCATCGGCCGACCGGCGGTGGACGGACATCACCCGCACCCAGCGGGTCCTGGGCTGGCAGCTCATCGGGACCGGGATGCTGCCGCCCGACTGGGCCACCGTCACTGACGTCGGCCATGCCGTGCCCACGCGACCCGTCACCGGGGGGCCCATACGCTTCGGTCTCGACGCCGCGCGCCTACCAGTCCGGTTCGCAGAGTCCTGCGATCGAGAGGACCGAGCCCTCGCGGGTGCGATGCGCCCCGTCCTCACAGCGCCGGGTGAAGTTCCCGCGTTGCGCAACCTGAATGGGTCGGCTGCCAGCAATTGGCAGCATCCCGTCGCCCTGGTCGCCGCCGCGGCCACCGAACAGGGCGCCGGCAATCCCGACGGCGCTGTCGAGCGCCTTGACGCGGCGGCGCAACTGGAGCAGCGGTCTCCGACCTATTACGGCGCCGCCTGGGTGGCGCTGGGTCGCATCATGCTGACCACGTCGCTGCTCGGCGAATGCCCGGTGGCCGGCTGAGCGTTTCTATCACCGCGATCGTTACCGATGGCGATCCGGCACTTTGCGGCTCCCCGTCATTCTCCGGGTACTACCCGCCCGGTTCGCCATAAGCCCAGCTAATTCCACCCTAATCACCGTCGTCGTCGTGCCCATGCCGGGAACCGCCGTGGCCCCACGGCCCCCTCGGACCCGGGTACCACGGCGGGCTTTGCTGCGGCGGGGGGTAATACGGGGGCGGCTGCAGAATCGGTGGGAGCCACTGGATGATCGGCGCCGGTATCACCGGCGGAACCACAAAGGGCGGCGGAGCGGCCGGCGCGGGTGGCGGCGCAGCCGGGGCGGGCGCTGCGTTGCGCACCACCACTCGCGGCGGCGGGGGGGCGGGCGCCACCTTCAGCCGTGCCGTGGCGATGGGCGCAGGTGGTGGTGGCGCCGGAGCGGGGGCAGGGACCGCCTTGGGCACCTGCTGCGGCGCGGCGGGCGGCGCACTCTGCAACGCGGTAGGCGGCACCACAGCGTCCGGATGCGCCGTCACCTCGCCCGAGCCTTGATCCACGGTCGGCTGGACATTGATCACTATTGCGATGGCCAGTGCCATCATTCCCGCTACGAAGATGGCGGTCAGCGAGCTGCCCACTAATAGGAACGGCTTGCTGCGTTCCGACACGTCGTCGGAGTCCGAAGCGATGTCGGCGGTGGCCAAGTCGGCGTGGGCAAGGAACGTGGTTGCGTCATCGGCCAGGGCTAGCGGGTACACCGTGGTCTCGTCGGGATCTAGTGAGTAGGCCAGGCCGATAGTGGATGCGTCGAAGCGCGGCGCATTCGCCGACGCCAGCGCAGCGCCGCGCGCCAACGCCAGCTGGGGTTCTTCAGGGGCGATGACGGGCACCGAGACAAGGTCCTTCAAATGTGCCTTGACCGCTGTGACATCCACATTGGAGCCAACGACGAACATGCCCTGGGGCATCGATTTCTCGGCCTGCAGGCTGGTGATCATTTCGGTCAGCACGGCGATCGTGTCCGCACTGTGCAGACCTTGGCTCAGTACCTTTACCACTGAGCCGTCGGCGGTTTCGACGACCGCCAGCGTCGCGGTGTCGCGCTCGACGAACATCAGTGCGGTCTTGTCGTAGCCCACTGCCCGGCCGACCGCCTGGGCGAGCGCCGCGGCGGCGTGCAGCTCCGAAACCAGCAGCACATCTTCGATGCCGCGGGCGACCAATGCCTCCCGCAGCACGGCCGCTTGGGCGTGGTCAGTCCAGGTCACCCCGGTCGACACCAGATTATGGCCGGCGGCGATCGCGCCCTCTTGGGTACCCAGGACCGCGGCGATGACGTGATCGGATGCGCTCGACGTTGCCGAGCCGTCGGTGGCGGTGATGTCGAAGATGTCGCGCTCGACGATGACACCGTCGGCCTTTTCGCCCTCAACGAGTGCGATGCTGACCGTCGTCGGTGTCATCGACACACCAAGTACGATTTCCACCGCCCCTCCAACACATCTGCTAGGCATCGGCTCTCGGCGGGGAGCGCGTCCCACGCAAGCCGTAAACGTCCTTTCACCCATCGCCGCTGACCACTTCCGGCGGGTCATGTCGTCGTGGGCTCGCGCTTGCCTCGCGAGAAAAACCCTACTCGCTCAGTCCAGTCCTGACGCGTGATGCGGCGAGATTGTTGAGATTTGCCGGGCTTCCACCGCTAGCGGTCGAGGTCGTGCGGCGGCCGATGAATTCGGTTGCGCGGCAGTACTTTTGTGGGTGTTGCGTGGCGGGTGGGTCATCGAGCCAGCGCTT
>JBKOYU010001057.1:0-5178 GCA_046725575.1 Actinomycetota bacterium
GACGATTGTCCGGCCGCCCGCGGTCTTCGAGATTCCCACCGGCGATCACGCTCCTCGCGCGCAGCCCAATTTGTGCAGGTTAACGCGCGTGGCCGCCACAATAGCCCACTTTGGCCGGTGTGCGGCAGGGACTTTTGGCCCTCCGCTGGTCCTCGGTCCTCCGCGCGCCGAATTCTGCGTGAGGGCTGTGATTCTTACCCTGGCACAGCCCTGGTTCAGAACTCGGAGAACGCAAACGTAGGGAAACGCCTGATTCCTTTCCGAGGGACGCAACCTACCGTCCCTTGCGACGACTCCGGAGTTTCCTGGACCGTCTCCCCACAGTTCAACATCACAACGGAGTGAGAATGTTTCGTGTTCTTATTGCCGCGGCGTTCGTTTGCTTGGCTGGCGCCGTTGGATTAGCTCCAGCAGCTAACGCCACCGGGCCGTACGCAAACTGCACGGACGCGCACAAGGATGGACGCTACGACATCCCGAAGGGCGACCCAGATTACTGGCCCGCCGGGGATCGGGATCAGGACGGCATCGCCTGCGAGTCGTGACAAGACTGTGCGGTCCCGTCGGCTCCCCTCCAAGCGGGACCGCACAGGGTCCTGGTGTGAGGCGTCAGTAGCTACCCCACGCACTAGCGGCGGTTCGGTCGGTGGCGGCAACTTCGTCGGCACCGTCGCGCACAGCGTTTCCCAGACTGAACAAGATCTCGTTGAGCGCTGTGACCGCCTGCTCCCAACGCGTCTGCTCCGCGCGGTAGGCCTCCGCCGCCTCCCGCGTCCACACCTGTTGCAGTGGCGCGATCTGCGCCCGTAGATCGTCAAGCGCCGCGTTCAACCGCGCGGAGGTCGTGTGAATGTCCTGCCGCACCGTGTACTCAATTTCGTCGAAGTTGTACGACAACACGTGATCCATGACCCAGCTCCTTACAGGTTGGTGGCGACGGAACCGATTTGATGCGAATGGCTTTCCGCGGCCTCATGGAGGGTTCGCTCGTTGAAGCGGATGGTCTCGGCTATCCGCTGCAGCGCGCCGTGAAGCTTCATCGACTCCGCGTTCCACCGCTCGACGACGTCGCGGAAGCGGGCCGCAGCGACACCTCCCCACACCGACGGGGGCACGCTGCTCATCCGGCCGATGAATGACTGCAGCATCGCGCGGATCTCCTCATTGCGGGCGTCCGTCTTGCCGGCGACGGCCGTCATGAGCTCGAAGTCGGTGGTGAGCGCGCCGCCCCCGGGTGTCGTCATCAGGTTCCTTCCTTGTCCGATATGTAGGTTGGACGCCATCGCGTCGCAGTCGGTTCCATCGAGAGCGAAATAATTCAGAACACGGCGTGCGCGGACCGAATCGCTTGATCGCAGACCTCGCGCACCGCCTCTTCGTGTCCGGGCGCGCTCTGGCACCCGATGGCAATCCGGACCGACTTATCGATGAGAACGACCCACGCGATGTGATGGTCCGCGCGTATCTCGCGATACGTCATCACGGGTTGGTCGGCTCGCCGGTCGGACGGGTTGAAGTCGACGAACACGCCGTCGGGCTCTTCGCGCAGCGCGCTGCGCAGTGACTCCGCCACCTGCTCATGCGAGTGATGCGGTGCCAGCGACGACTGGGTGATGTGCACGGCGATGTCCGCGTCATCCGGCGAAACGACCTGCACCCGTGCCGATCCAGGCCCGGTGGTAATCCGTTCGACGACCCATTGCGCCGGCACCATGACTCCGACACGTCCCTCGACCAACAACGTCATCGGCATGCTCGCAGTGGACGGGTGCACGTCCTGTCGCGCTGCGAATCCGCCGCAGAGCACAGCAGCCGATAACAGCGTGCCGGCGAACACGGCCCTCCCGCGTCCACGGCGATCGGTCGACGAATCAGCGTCAGCGCCGCGGGCTTCTTGCCGTGACGGCAACGCCTCTGGGCAGCGTCGCACCCATTCCCGATCGGCGATCGTGACCGTAACACCGTTGGCCCGCATACGATCAGCGATCGCGGCGGCAAGCTGACCTGCTCCCTCGACGCCCTCAGGGCCATCCACCACAACCGCCGTCGACATCGGAATCTTCGCCAAGACAGCGTCCGTGTCTCCATGCGCCACGACTTGCATGTCGCCTCCGGGCAGCGACACAACCACGAACTCCGGCGCGATCTCGACCACCGTCGACAATCGATCAGACAGCGCCTGCGCCCGCCGCATCATTACAACGTCGTTCGCCACCGTGCTCGCAGCGTCGCGGATACGGTCCACGCGCGACGATGCCCACCACGTCGGACAGACGACCACGATCGTTTCGGCGGAGCCACCGACGACGTCGTGCATGACCGTTCGCCAGACATCCGCGACGTCGATAGGACGCTCGTCGATCAACGTCAGCTCGTCGTCAATGCCCTCGATGCCGGCCGAAACCCATTCCGCGTCCGCATGGTTGGGGCCCCGGACGATTGCCGGACCTACCTCGACGACGATGCCCGTCATGGCGGATCGGTCCAGGCCACCTGGATAAGCTGATCGGGATGTCCACGCGTGATGAGGGTTCCGCGCCCCGGCGGTTGTGCTGACGGCCGGACAGAACCCAGCAGAATCCCTTCGTCTGGGCTCGCGCTCATCATCAAGCCCATACAGCCCAGCTCGCGCAGCCGCGCCAGGACTGGATCGAACATCGCCCGCGCAGCCCCGCCGGAGCGGCGCGCCACGATGACATGCAGCCCAAGATCTTTGGCGTGCGGCACGTAGTCCACCAGCGGTGTCAACGGGTTCCCGGTGGCGCTGGCCACCAGGTCGTAGTCGTCGACGACGAGGTATATCTCCGGACCAGACCACCAAGAGCGCGTGCGCAGCTGTTGCTGTGTCACATTCTCACCGGGCATGCGCGCCTGCAGCTGCTCGAGAAGAAGGGTTACGCGCGCCGTCAGCGCGGAGGCCGATATCGCATAGCCGCCGAGGTGTGCGGACTCGACGACACCGAGCAGCGTCCGGCGTAAGTCGACGATCTCGATCTGCACCGACTCGGCGGTGTTCGTTCGGACGATCTCTCGACACAGCAGACGCAAGGCCGACGTCTTGCCACACTCGGCTTCACCCAGAATGACGAGATGCGGCTGCTCAGCGAAATCCACTACAACTGGCTGCAATTCGCGCTCGCCTAGACCCATAACCACCTGAGTTGCGCTGCGGGCCACGGCGCCGTGCGCGACCCGCAGCGGGAGAAGTTCGATCGGAGGTGCACAACTCCCGGCCCATTGGGCGGTCGCCCTCTTCCAGTCCGACGGTGGCAGCGCGATCACCATCTCTTTCCCGTCGCGTGTTATCCCCCGTCCCGCCGGGATGTGGGACAGCTGGCGGGCGCGCCTGCGGTCCATCTCGGAGTCGGCGGGGTCGCCGAGCCGTAGTTCGACGCGGGTGCCGATCTGATCCTTCAGCGCCGGACGTATCTCCGCCCAACGGGATGCGGTCACGACGACGTGCACGCCGAACGAAAGACCTTGAGCAGCAATGGCGATAACCCTTGGCTCAAGATTCTCGAAGTCTTGGCGTAGTGTGGCCCAACCATCGATGACGAGGAAAACATCGCCGAACGGATCGTCCGCGACCGCCGTGTTACCGTCCGCGCGTAATCGGCGGTAGTCGGTCATCGAGTCGATACCGAGGCGGCGAAATCGGGCTTCCCGCGCCCGCATGATCGATTCCATTTCCGCGATGGTGCGCCGGCAGAGGTCGGCATCGGAGCGCCCCGCCACAGAGCCCACATGCGGTACGTGGCGCAGTGACGACAGCGCACCGCCGCCGAAGTCCAGGCAGTAGAACTGGGCGGTCGACGGGCCGTGGGTGGCCGCGACAGCCATCACCAGCGTGCGCAGCGCCGTCGACTTACCCGCTTGTGGTGCGCCCACAATGGCGACATTTCCTGCCGCTCCGGCCAAGTCGGCTACAAGGGCATCACGCCGTTGCTCGTACGGAGAGTCCACTAGGCCGATCGGTACCGCTAGCAGACGATCCACTTCAGCGCTGGCGATGAGCGCGTCGAGCACCGGCGACTCCTTCAATGGCGGCAGCCATACCCGATGCGCCGGCGTGCCGTGGCCTGCCAACCGATTCAGCACGGCGTCCATCAATGTCCGCGTCGGCACGCTGGTCCCGGCGGGTGGTCGTTCTGGCCGCTCGGTCACCCGGCCGGCCGCCGCCGCGGTGAACACCCGCGGTGTGCCCGGTCCATCCGGACGTTGCACGATCCTCGGCCTCTCGTGCGGGGCCGACACAAACGCGGTTTGGAATCGCACCAACTCTCCGGACGCGGTCTTCAAGTACGCGGCGCCGGGCGAACTGGGCAGGTGGTACGCGTCGGGCACGCCGAGCGCCGCTCGGGATTCGCTGGCCGAGAACGTCTTCAGGCATATCCGATACGACAGATGGGTCTCCAACCCGCGCAACCGTCCCTCGTCGAGCCGTTGGCTGGCCAGCAAGAGGTGCATGCCCAGCGAGCGTCCCAAACGTCCGATCGCAACAAACAGTTCGGCGAACTCGGGGTGCTGACTGAGTAGTTCAGAGAACTCGTCGACCACAATGAACAGCGCGGGCAGCGGTGGTGCGGTGAGGCCTTGGCGTCGGGCGTGTTCGTAGTCGGCGACGTTCGCGAAGCGGCCTGCGGCCCTGAGCAGTTCCTGCCGACGGTTCATCTCACCGGAGAGCGCATCTTGCATGCGCGCGACGAGGTCCGCCTCGTCGGCCAAGTTGGTGATGATCGCCGACACATGGCGTACCCGGTCCAGGCCCAGAAACGTCGCGCCGCCTTTGAAGTCGACCAGCACCAGGTTGAGCACGTCCGGAGGGTGGGCCGAAATCATGCCGAGGATCAACGTGCGCAAGAACTCTGACTTTCCAGACCCGGTGGCGCCCACACATAAGCCGTGCGGTCCCATGCCGTTTCGTGCGGCTTCCTTGATGTCGAGTTCCACGGGGTCGCCGTGTTCGGACACGCCAATGGGCACACGTAGACGCTGATGGCCCTGCCGTGTGCCCCATCGCCGCGCGGGGTCGACGCTCTTGGTGTCGTCGAGGCCCATCAGGTCAAGCCAGCCGATCGTCGCGGACGCGTCTTCGGCGGCGTCGCACGAGACGGGTTGGTAGGCGGCCAGTCGCCTGGCACACACCGAGGCCTGGTCCGACGTCAGGCCGTCTGCGCG
>JBKOYU010000833.1:0-1651 GCA_046725575.1 Actinomycetota bacterium
GGTACACGGTTGGTGCGTCGGCGGCGCCAGCGACTACGCCCTGTGCGCCGACATCGTCATCGCCAGCGACGACGCCGTCATCGGCACGCCCTATGCCCGCATGTGGGGTGCCTACCTAACCGGCATGTGGCTCTACCGACTGAGCCTCGCGAAGGTGAAGTGGCATTCGCTGACCGGTGAGCCGCTGACCGGAAAAGAAGCCGCCGCAATAGAACTCATCAACGAGTCAGTGCCGTTCGAACGGCTGGAGTCCCGGGTCAAAGAGGTCGCCGCGAAGCTCACGAACATCCCACTGTCCCAATTGCAAGCGCAGAAGCTCATCGTCAACCAGGCCTACGAGAACATGGTCCTGGCTTCCATCCAGACGCTCGGCGGGATCCTCGACGGGTTGATGCGCAACACCCCCGATGCGCTGCAATTTATCGACACCGCCGCCAACGAAGGTGTGCGCGCCGCGATCGAACGTCGAGACGGACCGTGGGGCGACTACAGCCAGGCCCCGCCGGAGCGCAGGCCCGACCCGTCACACGTCATCCAGCCGTGATATCGCTGGTGATATCAATTCGCGGATCACTGCATGGTTCTGAAAGCCCGTCAGCCCCTTAGTCCCGACGCCGCAGCCCGCCGAGCATCGACACCAGCACGCCGAACACCACCAGCACACCGCCTGCGGCCAGCGTCAGATTCAGCCATTGGTGCAGGCTGCCCTCCGCGTGGTTGACCATCGCGTCGGCGACCTGACGGATATCGCCCGTCGTGCGATCCAGCGCGTGGTTCACGTAGCGGCGCGCCACCTCCAGCCCGGCCCAGCCGGCGGCGCCGACCAACAGTGCCGAAACACCCAGCGCCGCAAGCGCTTTGCCGCGCGCCTTAGCCACCGCCAACGTCAGCAGCGCGAACACGCCCGTCAGCACCGTCC
Source organism: Actinomycetota bacterium (assembly GCA_046725575.1). Lineage (GTDB taxonomy): Bacteria > Actinomycetota > Actinomycetes > Mycobacteriales > Mycobacteriaceae > Mycobacterium. Next base: position 920 of record JBKOYU010000833.1, read on the forward strand.
CACCGATGCTCACCCACGGACCCCACGTCGACACCTGCCGCAGCTGTCCCGGCTGCATGGATGTGTCGGACACCGTAATGGGCACCGTCAGCGTGTCCGGCACGTCGAGATTGAGATTGCCCAACGTCTGCCGCATCGACAGGTCCGACAGCATCGGGGCGATGTCGATCAGCCAGCGGTCGTCGGTTCCCTCCTGACGGCGAATCTCATCGGTGAACATCCAGGTGTGCACAATCCGGTTCGCCTGCGCGAACTGCCCAGGGAAACCGGCGTTCTGGGTGTACGCGGTCGTCACGCCGCGCACCAGATCGGGATTGAGGTCATAGCCCTCATTCGACGCCAGCGACACGATCTGCGTGGTGAGCTCGGATGCCATCGCTTGCTGCAGTTTGGGATCCTTGGCCGCCGATCGCGCGAACGCCGCGTAGCCGTTCGCATCGACGATGTTCTTCTGCGCCCACATGACGGGAACCGCCGCCGCCAGCGCGACCGTCGTGACGAGCCACACGAGCACGGTCGCCACAAGCCGCACGCGTCCTCCTTCCAGGCAGGACGGGCAACCCTCAGTCGGTCAAGGCGCGTCCCACGATGAGGGGGTCCGGTCTGCCGACCACCTCATGGTCCTTGTTGTCGTAGTCGAACTTATTTAACACGTAGCGCATCGCGTTGACTCGCGCGCGCTTCTTGTCGTTGCTCTTGACCACGACCCACGGCGCGATGGCGGTGTCCGTC
>JBKOYU010000845.1:0-6147 GCA_046725575.1 Actinomycetota bacterium
AGGCGCTGCTCGACGAAGCGGGCGTGACCGTGACCCGGTTCGTCCGGTTCGAGGTCGGCCAGGCCTAACCGGCCGCAAGCCACACGCGAAGGCCACCGGGATCCCGGGGGCCTTTTGCGTCGGCAACCACGGGCGCGGTACGAGTTGGTACCGTCGGGGCCTGAGTCGCATACACGCCTTCGGCGACGACGCCCTCGGCGACCTTGACGCTGTCGGCCTCGTTGAGAAGCTCCGTGCCGGTGACGTTTCACCGCAAGAGCTCGTCGATGCCGCCATCGCGCGCACCGAAGCCGTCAACCCGACGCTGAACGGGCTGACGTACCGGGCATTCGACCGCGCCCGAGCCCGGGCGTCGGCGCGCGGGCGCTACGGCGGCTTCTTCGACGGTGTGCCTTCGTTCATCAAGGACAACATCACCGTCGCTGGCATGCCGACGATGGAGGGCACCGACGCGTGGGAGCCCAATCCGGCGCTGCTCGATGGCGACTTCGCACGGTCGTACCTCGCGACCGGCTTGTAAGGCACACCGACAGATGCCGTTGCGGATCGTTGCCAACGGTGTCGTGACGCGGTCGGTGCGCGACACCGCGGCGTTCTACCGGGAGATGGAAAAGGTATCGAGCAACCCGAAGCTGCCGGCGATTGGCGACGTCACCCATCCCGCCACGCAGCGGCTGCAGATCGCCGTATGCACGCAATCAATCGCGCGTGAAGCCAGTCCCGAGGTCCGCGCCCGGATCATCGATTCGAGTTCTCCCGGCTTCGGTTTCTTCAGACTCTCGTTCGAGAGCCTGAAGAGTGCGCTCATCGACGCAAGCATGCTCACGGGCCGAAGAGGCCGACGCGGCGTCCGCCCGGTTGGGCGAGAACATCCGCGTCTACACCCCGATCATGATGGCCGGTATCGGCCGCCGCGGCTGACTTCGACAACGAAATCCGTTGCGCCGGCGCAATAGCGTCGTAACGGCAGCACGGCTGAGTTAACGCTGCCGACATTCCGCGCAGCCACGCGTGAAACTTTCCGGTCGGACCATCCCTTCTTGTGGAGACCTCTGCGCCCACAGCCGTTCGATCGCCGGCGATCGCCACTGCCTCCGGGAACACGTTTGTGTGCCTCGTCAGGTTCGCGCTGGCCAACATCCGCCGCCGCCCCGAACGCTTCGTGCTGTCCGTACTCGGTATCGCGCTCGCAATCGCCTGCGTCACCATCGTTCGTACGATCTCGGCGAGCTTCGCGATCACCGGCGCCGATTCGGTGACCGACGTGCTCGGCGGCGCCCAGCTGTGGGCAGTGCCGGCCGCAGGCGTGCACTACGACACCAACGCCCAGGCCCTTGTCGCCGACGGCGCTGCACCCAACATCACTGTTCCCGCCGGCTGGACCGCGACCCGCGTCCTGTCCGGAGTCACCGACATCAACGGCAGCACAGTCTCGCTGCGCGGAAGCGACGAAATTCCCAGTGGCCAAGCCAGTTTGGGCTCGGACGTGGCCAAGCGGCTCGACGTGCACACCGGTGATCGGGTCGTGGTCGGCGGGCAGAGCCTCGTCGTGAGCGTCACAGGCAGAGGCCAGTCGGTCACCGTGGCCACGCAGCTTGCCCAATCGGTCGTCGGCAACAACGGCTGGTGGACGATCTTCGCGCCGGCCGGCGACGAGAAGCGCCGCGACCTCGGGCAGATCTTCGGCGGTGCGGTCGCCCTCGAGTCCACGTCGGACCCATCGGTCAAGCCTGATCCAAACGGCGGCGGCCTGATCTACGACACGGTCGGCGGTTCCGGCCCGCTGACGTTCGAGCAGAAGTTCTCCGCGCTGTTCTCCGGCAAGGTGACCAGCTCAACGCTCGGCCTGATCTCGACCATCGGTCTTGGCCTCGGTTTCGTGATCGCGGTCTCGTCGTTCCTGGCCGCGGTGCAGGAGCGGCGGCGCGAGTTCGGCATCATGTCCAGCATCGGACTGGCCGACGAAGTGCTGTACTTCTTCCTCGTCGAGTCAGGGATCGTCTTCCTCACCGCGTACCTGGTCGGCGTGCTCGGCGCGGGAGCCGCTGTGGCGCTGGTGATTCCCGGCATCGCCACACCGACCGCGTGGCTGCAGGCCTCAGGCATGGTCGCGGCGTTTCTTCCCGCGATGGCGATCGTCGGCGCCCTGATCCCGGTGCACCGGCTGTTGCAACAACGACCCGTTTCGCTCCTGGGAGACCGCTGATGAGCGCTTGCGCGAAGAAAAGAGCGCACTGATGCTGCGCAAAGGGTTGTCCTACGGATGGCTGGCCGCGCGGCGGCGGATCCGCGAGATGGTGCTGCCCGTCATCACGACAGCAACGGGTGCATTCCTGGTGGTGATTGTGTTCGGCATGTCCGACGGAATCCGTGCGCAATCAGCGTCACTGGGCCACGCCGAGGAGATCAGCCGCGCCGTCGTGCTGATCGCGGTGACCGTGCTGCTGGTGGGTGTGGTCGAGGTCGCGGTGGCGACCACCCGCACCGTCGCTCACCGCACCCGCGAACTCGGGGTGCTCGGCGCCAACGGCGTGCCGCGCACACCCGTGGTGGCCGCGTTGCTGGTCGAGCCGGCGATCGCGGCGGTGCTGGGCGCGCTGGTCGGTGCGCTGCTGGCCGCCATAACCGGGATCCTGCTCGGCGCAGTCGGTTTGGTGGCGACGGGAGTGTCTGTCGAGGGGCTGATGCTCGGCGCGGCGATCTCGATCGGCGTCAGCATTGTCGCGGCGCTGGCCACCAGCATCGTGCCCACCAGGAACGCCGCGTCGCGGCCACCGATCCATTCCCTGAGCGCAGGAGGGTAGAGATGACCGCTATCGACGAAACAGCAGCCACCTCGATCCAAGCCGATGGCCCCGCGCCGGTTATCGAGATCTCGGACGTGTGGAAACTGCACAAGCTCGGCGATGAGGTGGTCCGTGCACTTGTCGCCGCCGAATTACAGGTGATGCCGGGCGAATTCGTCTGCCTGATGGGGCCGAGCGGCAGCGGCAAATCGACACTGCTCAACATGATCGGCGGCCTCGACCGGCCGACCAAGGGGACAATCAAGCTGGCGGGCCGCGACACGTCGAAGCTGACCGAGAGCCAATTCGCGGCGCTGCGCCACGACACCATTGGGTTCATCTTCCAGAGCTACAACCTGATTCCGTTCCTCTCGGCGGTCGAGAACGTCGAGCTGCCGCTGATGTTCGAGCCGTATGACCGCAAGTCGCTTCGCAAAAGGGCGATGGAGCTGCTCGAGCTGGTCGGACTCGGGCATCGTGTTCACCATCAGCCCACCAAGATGTCGGGCGGCGAACAGCAGCGCACCGCCATCGCACGGTCGCTGATCAGCAGCCCGACGCTGGTCCTCGCCGACGAGCCGACGGCCAATCTCGACCACCGCACGGGGGAGACGGTGGTGCGCATGTTGCGCGACCTGTGTTCCACCCTTGGCGTCACCGTCGTCGCCAGCACGCACGACCCCACGGTGGCCGACGAAGCGAGCCGTGTCGTCCGGATGAAAGACGGACAAATCGTCAACTGACCCAACGCTATTGGGAGAAAAACACATGACCCAAGAACTCGAGGCGGCACCGCCCTCGCAACGCGACGCGCTGATGACCACCGAGCTCGTCCCCGAACAGGTGTTGCCCAAGGTGCTGGGCACCTTCGGCCTGACCGCGACCTACGTGTTCATCATCTGCTGGATCACGGGATCGTCGATCATGGCCGGCGGCGGCTGGACCGCCGTTCCGATGTGGATTCTGGGCATAATCACCTTCCTGGTGCCCGCGGCCCTAGCGGTGGCGGAGCTGGGCAACCTGTGGCCCGGGCAGGGTGGCGTGTACATCTGGGCCTATCGCACCATGGGCGAGAAGATGTCGTTCCTCGGCGGCTACCTCTCGTGGGTGCCGGTCGTCCTGAACACCGCTTCGTCGCCGGCGATTGTGCTTCAGTTGCTGCTTCTGGCATTTCACGCTGAACTCGGGCTCACGGTGAGCATCGTCCTGCAGCTCGTCATCCTGTGGACAGTTGTTGGGTTGGCGCTCGCGAAACTGGCTGCCAACCAACGGGTTATGAATGTGGCGTTTGTGGTCTACGGGGCGTTGACGCTGACGATCTTCATCTGCGGTGTGATCTACGCGGTCGGCCATGGGTCGGCGACGCCGTTCAGCCTGCACGACTCGCTGGTGCCCGACTTCGCCGGCGCCGGCTTCCTGTACGGCACGGTGCTGCTCTACCTGGTCGGCGTCGAGACGCCTTTCAACATGGGCGCGGAGTTCCTGTCGGTGAAGCGCAGCGCGACGAAGATGATCACCTGGGGATCGGCGGCGCTGATCGCGATCTACCTGCTCACCACCCTTGGCACGATGATGGTGCTGCCGGGCGACCAGATCGACCCCGTCACCGGCGTGATCGGAAACCTCGGTACGTCGGGATTCCCCGGCCTGATGGAAGTCTGCGCCGTCGTGCTGGCTGTCATCGTGTTCGTGGCGATGACGACCTACCAGGTGGCTTACTCCCGGTTGATCTTCGTCTCCGGGCTGGAGCGTCATCTGCCGCGGATCTTCACCCACCTCAACCCGCGGACCCGCAACCCGGTGACCGCGGTGCTGATCCAGGGCGTGCTGTCGTCGCTGCTCCTCGTTGGGCTGTACTCGCAGAGCAGCATGGCCAATGTCACGGTGTATCTGCAGGGTGGTCTGAGCGTGGTATGGCTGATCTCCGGGTTCTTCTTCTTCGTCCCGCTCGTGATCGCGCGGAAGAAGTATGCGGATCGCTATGAGTCCGAGGACTTCTGGAGGATTCCCGGCGGCATGCCTGCGGTCTACGCGGTGGCGGCGGTCGGCATTGTCGCCACCTGCGCCGGCGTGTACTACTCGTTCGCGTCGCCGTGGATCGACGTTCCGGCAGCCACATGGATGACCTGGGTCGGCAGCATCGCGGTCGGCATGTTCGTCCTCGGCGCCATCGTCTACTTCTTCGGCAGGCGGTCGGCGGCCAAGGTCAGCCAGGAAGACGCACTGGCACATCTGGCGGTACTCGAGTTGAAGGACGATGCCAAGTGACGATGGAAAGCACCGTGCCCAGCACGGAGGCGATTGACGACACCGCCCGCTATCCGCTGGACCCGCTGACCGGTGCGGAGATCGAAACCGCCGCGGCGGTGATCACTGACTCCGAATATGCCACGCCGACACTGAAATTCGTGATGATCCAGCTAGCGGAGCCGGACAAAACAGCGGAGCTGACGTTCGAGGGTGCCGTTGAGGCGCCCAGACGGGCGTTCGTATCCATGTATGACGGCGCGGCCAAGCTGGTTTACGAGGCGATCGTCGACCTTGGCGCGCGTGTCATCGACTCGTGGCAGGCGGTGCCCGGGCGGTTCCCGTCCTACCTGGTCGAGCACATGACAGGCGTGGAAGAAGTGGTGCGGGCCGATCCGCGCTGGCAGGAGGCAATGCGCAAGCGCGGCGTCACGGATTTCGACCTGGCGATGATCGATCCTTGGCCCGCAGGCTATTACGGCAACGAGGATCACTACGACAACTCGCCGCTCATCTGCCGCCCGCTGACGTTCATGCGTGCCGCGCCCTCCGAGCACGGCTACGCGCGACCGGTCGAGGGTCTGATCGTCACCTTCGATCTTGACGCCATGAAGGTGATCGACATCGAGGACCACGGGGTGGTGCCGCTGCCGCCGACGGCGGGTAACTACGCCGAGAAATTCATGTTCGACGAGAACAACCGGCCGGCATTCACCAAATTCCGCGATGACGTCAAGCGCATTGAGATCACCCAGCCCGACGGGCCGAGCTTCACCGTCGACGGCTGGAAGGTGCAATGGCAGAAGTGGTCGATGCGGGTGGGCTTCAACCCGCGCGAAGGCATCACCCTGCACGAGATTACCTACACCGATCGCGGCGAAACCCGGCCCATCATCTACCGGGCATCGCTGTCGGAGATGGTCGTGCCGTACGGGGATACCCAGCCCACGCACTGGAACAAGAACGTTTTCGACATGGGCGAGGTGGGAATGGGCTTTTCGGCCAACCCACTGACCCTTGGTTGCGATTGCCTCGGGGAGATCTACTACTTCGACGGTACGGTCAACGACTCGTCAGGCAACGCGGTCACCATCCCAAACGCGATCTGCATGCA
>JBKOYU010001117.1:0-3486 GCA_046725575.1 Actinomycetota bacterium
GTACACACCCGCCGCGTAGGTGCCGGGGTAATGCGCGTCGCCCGCGCTGCATTCGGGCGCGCAGCCGCGGGTGGCGAAGTAGCCGTTTCCCGTCGTGCACAACGCTTCTCGTAGGCGTTCGTCGTGCGGTTGGTAGCCGCCGAATGTTATCGACCAGGGATTGATCGACGCGTCCTGCTCTGCGGTGAGTTGTTCCGCGAGCCGCTCGACGAACTGACGGGCCGCGTGAGGGCTGTCCAAAGCAAATCGGGCCGACGTTCGACGGTCCCCGTCCTCGCTGTGTCGCACCACGATCCCGATGCCGTCATGCCTAACGGCGTCGAATGCGTCCTCGTCGGTGAGGTCGTCGCCGAGGTAGATCGGCAGCAACGGCCGGGGTCCGTCGATTCGCTCGAGGATCCACTCCAGCGTTTTCCCCTTGTCCCAGTCGAGGTTCGGTCGCAGTTCGACGACCTTGCGGCCGCCCGTGACGCGTAGTCCGCGGCTCTGCCCTTCCGCGCGAACAGCGGTGCGGACCGCGGCGACACGCTGGTCGGCGACGTTGCGGTAATGCACCGCCACCGAGAACCGCTTGTCTTCCACCAGGATTCCGTCGATGCCGGCTAGACGGTCGCGGAGTTCGGCGGCGGCGGATTGCAGCAGCTCGATCGCCGTGATGGCTTCGTCGTTTTGATGATGGCTGCCGTCTGGTGCGGTGAGCTCGAACCCGTGACTACCCGCATACCAGATGCCCGGGATGCCGACCCGCGCCCGAATGTCGGCCAGGCCCCGGCCGCTTACGACCGCCACGGGGCAATGTTGCGCCAAGGTCGCCAGCGCTTCGGCCGCCCCGGCGACGAGTGTCGCGGAATTGGGATCGTCGACGATCTCGGACAGCGTCCCGTCGAAGTCGAACAACGCCGCCGGTTGACGGGCTGCCGCCACGGCGCCTACCTCGTGGTAGCGGTCCAGGGCGTCCGGCAGCGTCGACATCGGCTCATCACCGGTCCGCACTGCGATGTCGATGGCATCGGTCACCACCGCGTCGGCGCCGGACGTCAGCAGTTCGTCCGCATGCCCCGTGCGGTCGATGCCGATGACAAGTCCGAAACCACCGTCGCGTCCGGCGGTGACGCCGGCCTCGGCGTCCTCGACGACCACGCACCGATCGGGGCGCACCCCCAGTCGGCTCGCCGCCTCGAGAAGGACGGCGGGGTCCGGCTTGCCCGACAGCCCCAACTGCTTGGCCGCCAGGCCGTCGATACGAACCGAGAACAGATCGGCCAGCCCGGCAGTTCGCAAGACGGATTCGAGGTTGCGACTCGACGAGAAAACGGCCGTGCCGAGACCTATGCTCTGCAGTTCCCGCACGAAGTGGACCGTGGATTGAAACACGGGCACACCCGCGGAAATCATGTCCAGGAATAGCTGTTGCTTGCGGTTGCCGAGCCCGCACACCGTGTCGTCGGTGTCGTCGGTCTCGGCGCCCCACGGCAGCGAAATACCGCGCGAATTCAGGAAATCGGCCACTCCGTCGAACCGCGGTTTCCCGTCGACGAAGTGCAGATAATCGGCGTCGGTGAACGGCGAGTGATCCTCGTCTTTATTTGGGGGTCGCTCGGCCAGGTAGCTGTTGAACAGCTCGGCCCACGCCGCCGAATGGATGGAGGCGGTGTCGGTGATGACACCGTCGAGATCGAAGATGACCGCGTCGTGATAGCGCGGGTCGATCGTGACAGGAAGCTTCATAGCCAAATCTCCGTCGGCTCCGGCGCAATCTCGAACAGCCGTTCTACATCAGCGCGACTGCACGGCGCCGTGCCCGGCGTCATGAGCATCGCAGCGCCTGCGGCGATCCCCAGCCGAATCGCCTTGTCGAACGGCCATCCTCGGCTAAGACCCACGGCCATGGCGGCGACCATGGCATCGCCGGCACCAACGCCACTGCCGTTGGGCACCGGAACCGCCGGATAGCGGTGCGCATGGCGCGGTGTGACAAGCAAGGCGCCGGCGGAGCCCAGGGACACGACGACGTTCTCGGCGCAGCCGCGTTCGATCAATTCCTGCGCAGCGGCCAGCTGGTCGGATTCACTGCGAAGTTCGCGTCCGACGCATTCCCGGAGTTCTCGCACGCTGGGTTTCAGCAAGAACACCCCATGGGTGATGTGTCGCAGTCCGCCGCCAGACGTGTCGAGAATCAGACGCGCGCCGCGTTCGCGACAGATGACGGCGACGCGCTGATAGAAGTCGGGGTGGACGTTGGACGGCAAGCTCCCACTCGCTACCACGAACTCCGCCGACGCGGCCGCCGTCCGTAGTTGGTCGAGGCATTCGACCTGCTCGGCGAAGCTGACTGGCGGTCCTGGCAGCACGAATCGGTATTGCCTGCCGGTGCTGTCCTCGTTCACGGTGATGCTTTCGCGGGTCTGACCAGCGATCCTTATCCGGCGCAGCGGCAGCTCCCTTCCGAGAAGCGCGGCGACCAGATCACCGGTCCAGCCGCCGGCGGGAAACACCGCAGACGCGGATGCGCCGAGCACTTGCGCGATACGTGCGACGTTGATGCCACCGCCGCCCGGGTCGTAGCGAGCAGCGCTGCAACGCATCTTCTCCGTGGGCACCACCACGCTGGTGCTCGTCGTGATGTCCAGGGCCGGGTTCATCGTCAACGTGACGATGGTCGATTCGCTCGCCACTTGTGGGATCGAGGTAGTCATCGTCGTCCTTAACGCCGTCTGAGCTTGCTGGCCTCGATCCGACCATGCCACGGAAATCCGCGGTAGGGACTGAAGTCCCGCGTCGGGTGAACAGTTGGTCGCCAACGGGGAATCCGCGGGGTGAGCCACGACTGAATAGGGACCTATGGCCCTCGGGGCTGGTGACCTTTAGCGCGCTCGGTGTGGTCCTCAGACGCTACGGCGCAGGGCTGCGCGGGGGACAAGATCGCGGCATGACCACTGAACAGCTCGCCGACTCGGCCGCGCCAGCAGTGAGTCCGCAGTATCCGGAGTCTCGCCGGCTGGCCACGATGGTTGCGTGTGGATTATCGGTCGAACGTGAACTGGCTGATGTCGCACAAGTTCTGGCACGTTTTCATGCCGACGCGGACCGCGGGCGGCACATCAGTTCACAAGCAAGTGTTTCCAACCTAAGCGCGCGCTGGAGGGAACAACTATCCGAGCTGGAACGCTTCGCGGGCAGTGTGGTTGCGCCTGAACTGATCACTCGAGTCAAGGGTCTGGCCAGCCAATACATCGACGGTCGCGCGGTCTTGTTCACGCAGCGAATCATCGACGGGCACATCGTCGATGGTTACGGAGACCTGCTGATCCAGGACATCTTTTGCATGCCAGACGGGCCGGTTCTGCTGGATTGTCTAAAGTCCGATGATCTCCTGCGATACGTCGATTGCATCGATGACTGCGCCTGCTTGGCGATGGATCTCGAGTTTCTCGGCCGTAAAGACCTCGCCGACCATTTTCTCGATTGCTATCGGCGGTATAGCGG
>JBKOYU010001039.1:0-3348 GCA_046725575.1 Actinomycetota bacterium
TTATTGGATGGGATGGGGTAGGGAGAGGTACCGACTCACAACGACCGCGCCCGTCATAGAATCGTCCCTCAACTAGGTGGTACGGCTCAGATTGACCTCGTATCATTTCTGTTAGGTGCCCGTAAATGTGGGCATACATGAGTTTGAACGTTTAGACGGCAGGGCCGGCAAGGAGGGACGAATGCCACTCTCCGATCATGAGCAGCGCATGCTCGACCAGATCGAGAGCGCGCTCTATGCCGAGGACCCCAAGTTCGCGTCGAGCGTTCGCGGTGGGACTCTGCGCGCACCCTCGGCGCGGCGTCGTCTGCAGGGCGCCGCACTTTTTGTGATCGGTCTGGCCATGCTGGTTTGCGGTGTCGCCTTCAAGGCCACCATGATTGGCAGCTTCCCGATTCTCTCCGTGATCGGCTTCTTGGTGATGTTCGGCGGCGTGATCTTCGCCATCACGGGGCCGCGGGTCGCCGGCGGCCGCGATCGTTCCGGGTCTGAGCCAGGCGCGTCACGCCAGAAGCGCGCCAAGGGCTCTGGCGGATCGTTCACCAGCCGGATGGAAGACCGGTTCCGCCGCCGCTTTGACGAGTAGGTCGTACCGAGCCTAGGGGTAGCCCGCACGGGGCTACCCCCGTTTTTGTGCTTTCTCTGCGCGATCGTGTCGCGAATTCCCCCACCTCGCCCCACTGAGCCCGTCGGCGGCATTTACCTGCGGTTTTGTCCGGCCATGTGGCTTGGCGGCCCCAGGAAGGCCTGCGAAAACACCTGGATAAGGGGGCCGGGTGGGGGCATACAGTCAACTTTTGCTATCAAATGGAGCAATGTGGGGGATTGTGGGGTAAGGTGGCGGACAACGGAGCGAACGGGGCTCCGTCCGGCGGGCAGGAGCGAAGCGACTCGGGGTTCAACCGAGTTGTGGGAGGTGGCCAGATGTTCCTGGGCACCTACACGCCCAAGCTCGACGACAAGGGGCGGCTGACGCTGCCCGCCAAGTTCCGCGACGCGCTGGCAGGAGGGTTGATGGTCACCAAGAGCCAAGATCACAGCCTCGCCGTCTATCCGCGCGCCGAGTTCGAAAAGCTGGCTCGACGGGCGTCGCAGGCATCGCGGAGCAATCCGGAGGCCCGCGCGTTCCTGCGTAACCTGGCCGCCGCGACCGACGAGCAGCATCCCGACGCGCAAGGCCGGATCACGTTGTCGGCCGACCACCGCCGCTACGCGAACCTGTCCAAGGACTGCGTGGTGATCGGATCGGTTGACTACCTGGAGATCTGGGACTCGGCGGCATGGCAGTCCTACCAGCAGACCCACGAAGAGAACTTCTCTGCGGCCACCGATGAAGCTCTACACGACATCATTTGATCCGGCCGCTGACCGGCACGTTGCCCGTGCATCGTGGTCTCTGCCCGAACCGGCCCTGGCGTACTTCCCCAACGTCAGGTCCGCGCTCTCGGACAGGGACCTCGGTGCAGGGGTACCCCTCATCGGAGGCGCTGCAATGCCCGATGATCATGGCCATATCCCGGTCCTGCTCGACCGCTGCGTCGAGCTGTTGACCCCCGCGCTCACCAGAGCGCACGCCGACGGCGAGGGCGCCGTCCTCATCGACGCCACCCTTGGCGCCGGCGGGCACGCCGAGCGCTTCCTCACCGAGCTGCCGGGCCTGCGGCTGATCGGCCTCGACCGTGACCCCGACGCCCTATGGATCGCAGGCGAGCGGTTGGCGCAGTTCGGTGACCGGGTCATGCTGGTGCGCACCCGCTACGACGGGATCGAGGGCGTGCTGGCCGAAACCGGTTACTGGACAAGCCAAGTGCACGGCATCCTGTTCGACCTCGGCGTGTCGTCGATGCAACTGGATCGCACTGCGCGCGGCTTCTCCTACGCCGCTGACGCGCCACTGGACATGCGGATGGATCCCGATGCGCCACTGACCGCAGCCGAGGTCGTCAACACCTACGATGAGAAGACGCTGACGCGGGTGCTGCGGGAGTTCGGTGAGGAGCGGTTCGCCGGTCGCATCGCCGCGCAGATCGTCCGCCGGCGCGCGCACCGCCCGTTCTCCACCACCGGTGAGCTGGTGGAGCTTTTGTACCAGGCGATTCCGGCGCCCGCGAGACGCACCGGCGGGCATCCCGCCAAGCGCACGTTCCAGGCGTTGCGCATCGTTGTCAACGGTGAGCTGGATTCGCTGCGTGACGCGCTTCCCGCGGCGCTCGGCGCGCTGGCTCCCGGCGGCCGAATCGTCGTGATGGCCTATCAATCCCTGGAAGACCGCATCGTCAAGACCCAGTTCGCCGCCGCTACCGCATCACGCACCCCGCCCGGACTCCCCGTCGAATTGCCCGGCCACGGACCGGAATTCGTCGCACTGACCCGCGGAGCCGAACGTGCAGGCCCCGAGGAGATCGAACTCAATCCGCGTAGCGCGTCCGTGCGGCTACGGGCACTGGAAAAGGTTGGGGGATAACCATGAAGGCCAAGCGGACAACGCCGGTGCGCGGTGGCGACGAACCCCGCCGCGCGAGCCGCAACACCACCCGCCGACCGGCCGACGCGCCGTCGCGGAGGCGCAAGCCGGCGCGTGAGCAGCGCCCGCAGCGCTCGGCACCCGCGACCAATCCGATCCCGCGGCCCACTGACGGGCCGGCCCGGCCGAAGAACGCCAGTCAGGCCAAGGCGCGGGCGAAGGCGCGAAAGGCAAAGGCGCCCAAGGTCGTCCGCCCGCCGCTGCGTGAGCGGATCATCGTCAAGCTGGCCTCGATCGAGCTGAGCCCCCGCGCCCTTGTCGGGAGGGTGCCGTTTGTGGTGTTGGTGATCGGATCTCTCGGTGGGGGCCTCGGTGTCACGCTTTGGCTGTCGACCGACGCCGCGGAGCGCTCGTATCAGTTGAGCCATGCGCGAGAGACGAATCAGGCGCTGTTGCAACAGAAGGAAGCGCTCGAACGTCAGGTGCTCGAGGCCCAGGCCGCGCCCGCGCTGGCCGAGGCCGCCCGCAACCTCGGCATGATCCCGTCGCGGGACACCGCACATCTCGTGCAGGATGCCTCGGGTAACTGGATCGTGGTGGGCACACCCAAACCCGCTCAGGGTGTTGCCCCGCCACCGCTGAACACGCCGCTGCCCGAGGAGGGTCCCCCGGCCCCGCCCGCGCCCCACGTCGTCGAGCCGCGTGAGGTCACGGTCCGTGTGCCGCCCCAGGCCCCGCTGGCACCCGCTCCGCCGTCGGGCGCCGAGCGTTCCATGCCGGTGACGGGCGCAGCGCCGCTGGCCGTGCCGCCGGGTGCCGAGGTTCCGCACGCCGTCACGGGGCAGACGCCCGCGCTGGGCCCGGCGGTTGCGCCGGCTGCACCG
>JBKOYU010000184.1:0-11304 GCA_046725575.1 Actinomycetota bacterium
ATCGCCGAGGACGCCGGCGCCGATTTCGTGAAGACCTCCACCGGATTTCACCCCAGCGGGGGCGCCTCGGTGCGTGCCGTCGAGCTGATGGCGCGCACGGTGGGAGACAGGCTGGGCATCAAGGCCAGCGGTGGCATCCGCACCGCGAATGACGCCGTCGCGATGCTCGAGGCTGGTGCCACCCGGCTAGGGCTATCGGGCACGCGCGCGGTGCTCGACGGGCTCGATTAGAGACCTGCGAAGCAGGGGTCCTGGTTGGCCTTCGGCATCGACGCGTTCTGTGTCGAAAACTGGCTCACCACACCGCTATCCGTGACCTGCACGCTGTCGGCGTGGATGCCGAGCGGATAGTTGTCGGTCAGTTGCTTGCTGAACACGTTCAACGCGGGCTGCACCGACTCCCGGGGCAGCGTGAAGCCGAGCCCGGTCAGCTCGGTCACCTGCAGCCCCAAACCGCCGTTCGACACCTGCGGCTTGGCGATGATGCTGCCTAGCGGCCCCTGCAACTCGATGGTGCCTGCGGACGGGTCGGTCGTCACGCCGGTGACCAATGAGCCGATGAGCGGGATAGCGTTCTGGATGGTGTCCTTGATGCCCTGCGACGACCACGTGACACTTGCGACCAACGATCCGATCGACCCGCTGGACGTCGCGGTGTCCTCGAGCCGGACGTCCTTGATGACCACGTTGACCTTCATGCCCTTGGCCTGACGGATCTGGTTGCCCGCGGTCTCGAAATGGATGTTCGTGTAGTGGCCGGACATGTGTTGCATCAGGAACGGCGGCAGGGCGCCGAACGACACTGTGGCGTTGTCCTGCACCACGCACTGGGCGGCCCTGGCGACGATCGAGTCCGCGCGGCTGCGTGCGTACAGCTCGCCCGCCAACAGGCCGGCCGCCACCAGCGCGATGACGATGATGACGACCAGGACGATGGACAGCGGGTCGCGGAACAGGTTCTTGATCTTCACCAGCAGCGACGAGTCCTTCTGCGGAGGCGCGGCAGGCGGTAACAGCGCGCCGTGGGGCAGCGGGCCTTGCGGGAACTGCGGCGGCGGGGGCGGGACCTGGTTGGCCGGGCGAGCCCAGGGATCGGTCACCTGAGCGATTCTGCCTTACCGAGGTGGGTGAACTCTGAGCGGTTGCGCAACACCGCGATCGTCTCGCGCGCCTTCTGCGCCGCGGCGAGGTCGATATCGGTGATCAGCAGCTGTGGATCCGTGCCCGCCGACACCTGCACCTCGCCCAACGCCGTCGCGACCAGGCTGCCGCCGACCCCTGTCGGCCCGGCGGCGGCGATCTCGTCGCCCGGATAGGCCTGGCCGACCGCGGCGATGACACCCGTCGTATCGATGGCGCGGGCGCGGGCCAGCAGTGTCCACTGCTCGAGCTTGCCCGGTCCGGCGCCCCACGATGCGTGCACGGTGATCAATTGCGCTCCGCGCTGGGCCAATTCGATGTAGAGCTCGGGGAAGCGGATGTCGTAGCACAGGGTCAGGCCGACGGTGACGCCATCGACGGTGATTGTCACGGGTTCGTGCCCGGGTGCGACGGTCTTCGATTCGGCGAAGCCGAATGCGTCGTAGAGGTAGATCTTGTCATAGTGGGCGTCGACACCGGGGCCCGTGGCGATCAGCGTGTTGGTCACCCTGCCGTCGCCGGCGGGCACGAACATGCCTGCGACGACGACGACGCCCGCGCGCTCGGCGATCGCGCGAACCGCCGACGCCCACGACCCGTCCAACGGCTCGGCGATCGGGGCGAGCGGCACGCCGAACCGGCACATCGTCGCCTCGGGGAACAGCACCAGGGAGGCGCCCGCGTCGGCGGCGCGTCGGGTGTAGTCCTCGACTAGGCCGAGGTTGGCCGTGGGCTCTGTGCCGCTCTGGATCTGCGCGAGGGCAATCCGCATGCAGTCAGCCTAGTGGCGGCGCGACCGTCGACCACGGCATGGACAGCACGCCGTCGCGCAAGCGCCGGCGCGGCGGCTCGACCGAGAAGCCCTCGTCGCGCAGCAGACCCAGCATCGCCCGCCAGCGCACCCGCGGGCCGAACACACCGTGGCCCGCGACACTGGCCCACGCGCGGTCCGCCGCCGTCAGCAGTGTGTGAATGGGCTGACCCGCGACGTTGTGGTGGATCAGCACCTTGGGCAGCCGTTCGGCCAGATCCGACGGCCGCTCGATCGCGAATGGATCGCATGCCATCGTCAGGCTGATCGGCCCATTCCCGTCCAGCAGTACCCAGCAGCAGCGGCGGCCCAACTCATCGCAAGTGCCGTCGACGATCAGCCCGCCCGGTGCCAGCCCGGCCTGCATCACCGTCCACGCGTCGCGGACCGCCTCGACCGGATACTGGCGCAGCACGTTGAATGCGCGCACCAAAACCGGTCTGCGCCCGGCCAATTCGAAGCCGCCGAGCGCGAACTCGACGCCGTCTCGGGCCGGCACAACACGCTCGGGGTGGATCTCCAGGCCGACGACACGGACGTCGGCGCGCACCACCCGCAGCCGCGCCGCCAGCTCCAGCGTCGTCACCGGCAGCGCGCCATAGCCGAGGTCGACCACCAGCGGGTCGGCGGCCGCCTGCAGCGCGGTGCGCACCCGTCGCGAGTGCACCAGCCAGCGGTCGCTGCGGCGCAACCGGTTATGACCGGTGGTGCCTCGAGTGATGGCGCCGACCGGCCTAGCGGTGCCTGGAAATCCACTCAGCGGTGAACGCCTCCTCGGTGTCGAAGATGTCTTTGATGTGGTGCATGATCAGGTCTTCGAGCACGCCGCCGACGAACGGGATGTGAACCTTGCAGACGCTGGCCAGCCGCAGCGTGCTGCCTGCGTCGGTCTCGGTGAGGAAATACTCACCGCGGACGTGGCCGGGCCCGCGCGGGATTGATGCCGAGTACGTGCCCGTTGCCCGGTTCTTGACGTGGTCAAAGGGGTCGTAGTGCTGCGTACGCGTGATCACCATGTCGACCGGCACCACCGACCGGGCGATTGGCGGCAGGTACGACCGCGGCACGATGTGGACAAAGACGATGTCGGTGCCCCGATCACCGGATCGAAACGACGTGACCTCCGAACGCGGGCTGACCGCACCGTAGACGTCCATCAGCGTTTGCCAGTAATTGCGACTGGTGAAGTCCTGATAGATCTTCTCCACCGGTGCGTCGAACGCGATGGTGTAGTCCATGCGACGGGACATGGAACATAATTTTACTTACGGGTTACGCGTTTTCGGTGATCCACACCGTGGTGAAGCGCTGTTCGGCGATCAACAGCTCGATCAGCTGGGTGCCGACGAAGTTCTCGATCTTGCCGCCGATGAGCGGCACGTTGACCTGGACGGTGGCCTTGAACTCCAGGCGCGAGCCGCCGCCTGATTTTGCCGGGGCGAGCACAGCGGTGCCGCTCAGCGTCGCAGGCGCTCCGGTGATCGAGCCCGTGATAGTCGCGGTGGCCTGCCCGTGGCGGATCGGTGTCCACGTCTCCTCGCGGACGAAGCTCAGGTCGCCGCGGTGGAATTGGGTCACCACGCCCGGCAGCCGGTCGGCGCGCAGCGTCTGGGTGGTGACGACGTCGATACCTTCTCCGTCCACGGTCATCGAATCCAGCGAGTAGTGGTCGGCGCCGGAGTCGGCCAACCGCTCCAGCCAGTACTGTTCATCGCTGAATGCCCGGTGGACCTGTTCGACGCTGCCCTCGTATTCGGCGGCCATGTCGAATGAACGCGGCATAGCTGGCCAGGCTACCGTTACGGCCCGTGACCGGTCTGGAACTGGGGGGCGCGGTCGTCGCCGACGACGTGCCGCTGGCGCCGCTGACCACGCTGCGCATCGGACCCGTGGCGCGGCGGTTGATCGCGTGCTCCAGCACCGAGCAGATCGTCGCGGCGCTGCGGGCCCTGGAGGACGTCCTGGTACTCGCAGGCGGATCGAATGTGGTGCTGGCCGACGACCTCACCGACCTGACCGTCGTGCTGCTCGCCAACACCGAGATCACCGTCGAAGGCAACATCGTGCGCGCCGAAGCCGGTGCGGTGTGGGATGACGTCGTGGTCACCTCGCTGGCGCACGGGCTCGGCGGGTTGGAGTGCATGTCGGGCATCCCCGGATCAGCGGGCGCGACGCCGGTGCAGAACGTCGGCGCGTACGGCGCAGAGGTCGCCGACACCATCCGCCGGGTTCGGCTGTTCGACCACCGCACCGGCGAAGATCGTTGGGTGTCGCCGGATGTCCTCCAATTCGGTTACCGCACAAGCATTCTCAAGCATTCGCAGGCCGCGGTCGTGCTCGAGGTGGAGTTCGCGTTGGACGCCGACGGGCGCAGCGCCCCGCTGCGCTACGGCGAGTTGGCCGCCGCGCTGGACGCTGAGCCCGGGTCCCGCGCCGACCCCGCGCGCGTGCGGGAGGCGGTGCTGGCGCTGCGGACCGGCAAGGGCATGGTGCTCGACGAGGCAGACCACGACACCTGGAGCGTCGGGTCGTTCTTCACTAACCCGGTCGTCACACCCGCCGAGTTCGATCGGCTAAAGGGCAGGGTCGACGGGCCGGTGCCGAACTACCCCGCTCCGGACGGGGTGAAGCTGGCCGCGGGGTGGCTGGTGGAGCGGGCAGGCTTCGGCAAGGGCTATCCCGGCGACGGCGCGCCCGCACGGTTGTCGACCAAGCACGCGCTGGCGCTGACCAACCGCGGCGATGCCACCACCGCGGACGTAATCGCGCTGGCCAGGACGGTACGTGACGGAGTTAGAACGACATTCGGGATCGAACTCACACCCGAGCCGATTCTGATTGGGGCCGCTCTCTAGGTACCCTGGGTCCACGTGAGCCCCGCCAATCCCTTGCCGTCGATCAATCGGCGGCGGGTGCTGACCGCCCTCGCGGTCGGAATCGTCGCGCCGGGCGCACTGGCGGCCTGCGGTAACAGGATCAGCAAACCATCGGCCGACAACTCGGCCGCGCCCGCGACCCCGTCCATCACCTACGAGCCACGCAACGCCGCCACCGATGTGGCGCCGGTCGCGCCGGTGCGCGTCGAGGTGGAGGACGGCTGGTTCCAGCGGGTGAGCCTGACCAACCCCGACGGCAAGGTCGTCGCGGGCGCGCTGAACCGCGACCGCACCGCCTTCCACACCACCGAACCGCTCGGCTACGGCGTTTCGTACAGCTGGGCCGGGTCGGCGGTCGGTCACGACGGCAAGGCCGTCCCGGTCGAGGGCAGCTTCACCACGATCAACCCGAAGAATCAGGTCAACGGCCAGTTCCAGCTCGCCGACGGTCAGGTCGTCGGCGTCGCCGCGCCGGTCATCATTCAGTTCGACGCGTCGATCACCGACAAGGCCTCCGTCGAGAAGGCCTTGAAGGTCACGACTGAACCGCCGGTCGAGGGCAGCTGGGCCTGGCTGCCCGACGAGGTGGGCGGTTCGCGGGTGCACTACCGCACCAAGGACTACTACCCGGCAGGCACCAAGGTCAACGTCGACGCGAAGCTCTACGGCGTCGACTTCGGCGACGGCGCGTACGGTGCCCAGGACATCTCGCTGAACTTCGTGATCGGCCGCCGCCAGCTGGTCAAGGCCGAGGCCTCGTCGCACCGCATCCAGGTGCTCGATGCCGGGGGCGCCGTGATCATGGACTTCCCGTGCAGCTACGGCGAGGGCGACCTGCCGCGCAACATCACCCGCAGCGGCATCCACGTCGTCACCGAGAAATACGAAGACTTCTACATGTCCAACCCCGCCGCCGGGTACAGCAATGCGCACGAGCGGTTCGCCGTGCGGATCTCCAACAACGGCGAGTTCATCCACGCCAACCCGGCCAGTTCGGGCGCGCAGGGCAACACCAACGTCACCAACGGCTGCATCAACCTGTCGACGGGTGACGCCCAGCAGTACTTCAACAGCGCGATCTACGGCGACCCGGTCGAGGTCACCGGCACCTCCATCGAGCTGTCCTACGCCGACGGCGACCTCTGGGACTGGGCCGTCAGCTGGGACGAATGGGTGGCGATGTCGGCGCTGTCGCCGCAGGGCTCACCTTCGGAGATCCCGAGCACGGCACCGGCCACACCGTCGGATGCGCCTCAACCGGTCAACGGGCGACCTGGCGGTTAAAGCGAGATGCGCTGGCCTGGTCGCGCGGCCGGATCACGATCATGTCGAGGTTGACGTGCGACGGGCGGGAGGCGACGAACCCGATCACCTCGGCGACGTCCTCGGCGACCAGGGGAGTGACGCCTTCGTACACCTTGGCCGCGCGTTCCTCGTCGCCCTCGAACCGGCGCAGTGAGAAGTCCGTCTTCACCATTCCCGGCGCAATCTCGGTGAGCCGCACCGGTTTTCCCAACAGTTCGCCGCGCAGCGTGCGGTGCAGCGCGGCCTGGGCGTGCTTGGCCGAGGCGTAGCCGGATCCGTTGTCGTAGGTCTCGATCGCCGCGGTCGAGGTGACCGTGACGATCAGGCCGTCGCCGGAGTCGATCAGCTTGGGCAGCAGCGCCCGCGTGACGCGCAGCGTGCCCAGCACGTTTGACTCCCACATCCAGCGCCAGTGGTCGAGGTCTGCCTCCATCACCGGTTCCAGCCCGCGGGCGCCGCCCGCGTTGTTGACCAGCACATCGATCCGGTCCAGGGCGCCGGCCAGCGCCGCCACGTCCTCGTCCTTGGTGACGTCCGCCACAATTGCGGTGCCGCCGAGCTCGTCCGCTAGCGCCTTGATCGGACCCTCCCGGCGGGCCACGCAAACGATGTGAAATCCTTGTGCAGCAAGCGTTCTCGCGGTCGCTTCGCCGATGCCGGCGCTGGCGCCGGTGACCACCGCGACCCGTTCAGAGGCTGAAGGTGTCGTCATCCGCCCAACTTTAGTTGGCGTGCTAAGTTCACCGTGTGTACCGGATTAGTCAGACTGCAGTCGCCACGCGGCACTGTTGTCGTTGCGCACTTCGCCGCGCCTGACTGATACCGGACGTTTCCCCTGTCCCGCTGAGTCGCCAGGTGTGGCCCGGACCCACCAGCCGACTTCAACAAAGGACAGCTCCGTGCGCACTTCGTCTACCACCACCCTCCGTCAGCCGGCGAACTCGGCCGCCCATACCAAGCGGGCCCTACTTGCCAGGCCGCACATCGTCGCGCCCTCGCTGAAGCTCGCCGACGCGGCGGCCGCCTCGGTGTTCAGCGCGGCACGCCTGCGTGGCCCGATCGCCCGTGACGTCATCGCCCAGGTCACCCAGCTCAGCATCGCGACGGTGAACCGCCAGGTCACTGCGCTGCTGGACGCCGGGATCCTGCGCGAGCGTGCCGACCTCGCGGTGTCCGGCGCCATCGGCAGGCCCCGCGTGCCGGTCGAGGTCAACCACGAGCCGTTCCTGACGCTCGGCATCCACATCGGCGCCCGCACCACCAGCATCGTGGCCACCGACCTGTTCGGCCGCACGCTGGACGCGGTGGAAACGCCGACCCCGCGCGGCGCACAGGCCGCGGCGCTGGCCTCGCTGGCGGGAAGCGCCCGGCGCTATCTGAGCCGCTGGCACCGTCGCCGCCCGCTGTGGGTCGGAGTGGCCGCCGGCGGCGTCGTCGACAGCACCACCGGATACCTCGACCATCCGCGGCTGGGTTGGTCCGAAGCCCCGGTCGGCCCCGTGCTGGCCGAGACGCTCGGCCTGCCGGTGTCGGTGGCCTCTCACGTCGACGCGATGGCGGGCGCCGAACTGCTGCTCGGGGTGCGCCGCCAGGCTCGGTCCGATGTCGCCCGCGCCGAGGCTCCGGCACCGGCGACGACCAGCCTGTACGTCTATGCCCGCGAAACCGTCGGCTACGCGCTGTCGATCGGCGGGCGGGTGCACTCACCGGCCAGCGGGCCCGGCACCATCGCCGGGCTGCCCGCCCACTCGGAACTGCTGGGCGGCAGCGGGCAGCTGGAGTCCACGGTGAGCGACGAGGCGGTGCTGATCGCCGCCCGCAAGGCGCGCATCATCCCGGCCGAGGGTCCCGCGTCGACGGTGACGGCCGTGCTGCGGTCGGCCCGGCAAGGCAACTCGCAGGCGCGCGGACTGCTGGCCGAGCGGGCGCGGGTGCTCGGGGAGGCGGTCGCGCTGCTGCGCGACATGCTCAACCCCGACGATCTGGTGGTCGGCGGTCAGGCGTTCACCGAGTACCCCGAGGCCATGAATCTCGTCGAGGCGGCGTACGCCGAGCGTTCGGTGCTGCCTGCCCGCGACATCCGCGTCACCGCATTCGGTAACCGGGTGCAGGAAGCGGGCGCCGGGGTGGTGTCGCTCGGCGGGCTCTACTCCGACCCGATCGGGGCGATGCGGCGTTCCCAGAGCCGCCGCCCGGAAGCCTCGGCTTGATTGACCGCTCGGCGGTCGAAGCCTGAGCGCGGTGTAGACATGTCTGTGTGCGCCTAGCTACGGATCTGCCTCGACGCGTCGCTGTGCTCTCGGTGCACACCTCCCCACTGGCCCAGCCGGGCACCGGTGATGCCGGCGGCATGAACGTCTACGTGCTGCAGAGCGCGCTGCAGATGGCCCGCCGCGGCGTCGAGGTGGAGATCTTCACTCGCGCGACGTCGTCGGCCGATCAGCCCGTCGTGAAGGTGGCGCCGGGTGTGTTGGTGCGCAACGTCGTGGCCGGGCCGTTCGAGGGGCTCGACAAGTACGACCTGCCCACCCAGCTGTGCGCCTTCACCGCAGGCGTGCTGCGTGCGGAGGCCACCTATGAGCCCGGCTACTACGACATCGTGCATTCGCACTACTGGCTGTCCGGACAGGTCGGCTGGCTGGCCCGCGACCGGTGGGCGGTGCCGCTGGTACACACCGCGCACACGCTCGCCGCGGTGAAGAACGCCGCGCTGGCCGACGGCGACTCGCCGGAGCCGCCGCTGCGCGCCGTCGGCGAACAGCAGGTCGTCGACGAGGCGGACCGGTTGATCGTCAACACCGAACATGAAGCGCAGCAACTGGTTTCGCTGCACCATGCCGACCCGGCCCGCATCGATGTGGTGCACCCCGGCGTCGACCTGGAGATGTTCACGCCGGGGGACAAGCGCGCCGCCCGTGCTGCGCTTGGACTCGACGCCGACGAGCCGGTGCTCGCGTTCGTCGGCCGCATCCAGCCGCTCAAGGCGCCCGACGTACTGCTGCGCGCGGCGGCCAAACTGCCAGGCGTGCGTGTGGTAGTGGCCGGTGGACCGTCGGGCAGCGGGCTTGCCGCACCGGACGGACTGGTTCGGCTGGCCGACGAGCTGGGCATCGCCGACCGGGTGACGTTCCTGCCGCCGCAGTCCCGCGATCAACTCGTCGACGTGTTCCGCGCCGCCGACCTGGTCGGAGTGCCGAGCTATTCGGAGTCCTTCGGGTTGGTCGCCATCGAGGCGCAGGCCTGCGGCACCCCGGTGGTCGCCGCCGCCGTCGGCGGGCTGCCGGTCGCGGTGCGCGACGGGGTCAGCGGCACGCTGGTGGACGGCCACGACGTCGATGACTGGGCGCAGGCGATCGGTGCGCGGCTGCGGCGTGGCCCCGAGACCATGAGCCGCGCCGCCGTCGAACACGCCGCGACGTTCTCGTGGACGCACACCGTCGACGCGCTGCTGGCCAGCTACGGCCACGCCATCGCCGACTACCACGCCCGGCATCGGCTGCCGGATATGACGGCGCGCCGCAACGGCCGTCGCTTCTCGATGAGGCGGGGCGTGCGGGCGTGACCCGAAGACGACCGCGAGTGAGGATCGCAGCGAGGCTCAGGTCGACGGGGCGAACCGCAAGCTCCCGCGCGAAGCGAGGACCGGAGCGAGCGGGAGTCGAGGCGTGAGCACTGTTCAGAAGGTCATCGAGGATGCGCTCGACGAACGCGAGCTGATGTTCACCCATCACGCCAGGGGCTTGATCGTCGAGTTGCCCGGTGAGCGCAGGCTCAAGACCCCCACCATGCTGACCATCGGCGAGCACTCGGTGCGGATCGAGGCGTTCGTGTGCCGCAGGCCCGACGAGAACACCGAGTCCGTGTACCGGTTCCTGCTCAAGCGCAACCGCCGGCTCTACGGCGTGGCGTATACGCTGGACAACACCGGCGATGTCTATCTGGTTGGGCGGATACCCCTGGAGTCGGTGACTGCCAACGAGATCGACCGCGTGCTCGGTCAGGTACTCGAGGCTGCGGACACCGACTTCAATACGTTGCTGGAGTTGGGTTTTCGGTCGTCGATACAAAAAGAGTGGGAATGGCGGGTGTCCCGCGGCGAATCGCTGAAGAACCTCGAGGCGTTCGCGCACCTGATCGACGAGGACAACGACTCGGCGTCATGAGAAGATCGGCGTCATGGGCTTAGAAAGCACAGCCACGCTGATCCTGCTCCGCCACGGCGAGAGTGACTGGAACGAGAAGAACCTGTTCACCGGATGGGTCGACGTCGATCTCACCGAGAAGGGCAGGGCCGAAGCGGTGCGGGCGGGCGAGCTGATCAAGGAGCTGGACCGCCAGCCCGATGTGGTCTACACGTCGGTGCTGCGGCGGGCGATCAACACCGCGAACCTCACGCTGGACACGGCCGACCGGCATTGGATCCCGGTGCACCGCAACTGGCGGCTCAACGAACGCCACTACGGCGCGCTGCAGGGCATGAACAAGGCCGAGACCAAGGAAAAGTACGGCGACGAGCAGTTCATGGCGTGGCGGCGCAGCTACGACACCCCGCCGCCGCCGATCGAGCGGGGCAGCAAGTACAGCCAGGACGCCGATCCGCGCTACGCCGACATCGACGGCGGGCCGCTGACCGAATGCCTGAAGGACGTCGTCGAGCGGTTCGTGCCGTACTACGAACAGACGATCGTGCCCGATCTGCGGGCCGGCAAGACGGTGCTGATCGCCGCCCATGGCAACTCGCTGCGCGCGCTGGTGAAATACCTCGACGGCATGTCTGACGAGGACGTCGTCGGACTGAACATCCCGACCGGGATCCCGCTCCGCTACGACCTGGACGGCGATCTCAAGCCGAGAATCATCGGCGGGGAGTATCTGGACCCCGAAGCGGCCGCGGCGGGTGCGGCGGCGGTGGCCGCGCAGGGTGCCAAATAGAGCGCCAGCCGGCACCGTACGGCAAACACTGGGTAAACGGCTACCGAACTCCTGCGATTGGCCGTGTGACATGTCCCGTTTTGGCCGCACGCTGCTGGGATGACGTTCACCGGATGCGTACGATTTTCGCGTGAGTGTGGTATCGGCGCTCCTCCTCGTGGGGGTCGTGGCACTGCTCGCACTGGTGATCGGTGTCGGGTTGGGGGCGGTGCTTACCCCGCGCATCCTCGAACGCAGGAA
>JBKOYU010001141.1:0-6717 GCA_046725575.1 Actinomycetota bacterium
GGCTCAAGATACGATTGTCGCTGAGCAGGTCGGCGCCGGTGTCGGTGAACGGAGACCAGGTGGGCTGCGGCGCGAAGGCCTGCGCGCCGAAGCCGTAGTAGCCGGACACCGCCTGCTGCAGTCCGGCGACCGGGTCACCGCCGCCCAGGGCCAGGCTGGGGATCGCGGTGGCCGCCACCGAAGACAGTTGCGCCGAGGTGACGTTGGACAGACCCGCGTCCACCATCGCCTGACCTGGGTCGGCGACGAACGCCTGGGCTCGGCCCTCATCGCGGAACAGGTCGAGGATCCAGTCGATCAGGTTCGTCATTGGTATGCCTTTCAGTCGCTCACATTGCAGAGTGATGCCGGTTGTCCGGCAATGTGGCTATAGCGCCGAGCCAGGGGCCGTTAGCGTCGGCGATGTTTTTCAGCAGATCCACAGCAAATGTCCAGGCACCGTTCACCGTTCGCGCTTGGGACGGGCGGCGCCATGGATGCGATCTCCGCGCGGCAAATAGCGCAATTACTGACGGCGCTCGGGCCCGCCTTTCTGCATCAGCGGGCCTTCGACACCACCGTCACCGCCGCCACCTTCACTCAAGCCGTGCACGCACTGCTGCAGCCGCGGTGACGGGCGTGCGGTTTCGCGTCTGGATGCGATCGGGTTGAAGCGGTCGTCACACGTCTGAACGCGTCGTACACGCATATAGAGAAACCGCATTTGGTAAGCGCTTCCTACAGGCCTGAACCGTGGCTTGTGCTGGACCGATAGCACCGAGACGGTCTCCCTATCGCAGATCGGCCCGCGGTCTCGGTTCGGCGGGCCAGGTGCGGTGATCCGCGCCCGTCGGCCAGGGCAAGACTGGTGCAAATGGCTGACCGGAAGCGGGAGGAGAATACGAGGCGTGAGTGAGGTCTCGCTGGTCGGTTGCATCGGGTCGTTGATCGTGGCGACCCGCGGCGGCGCCGGTGCCGGGGAGATCCTGCTCAATGTGAGGGGGGCCAAGGAGGCCTACCTTGCCTGGTCGGACCGGCCACTGGCCCGGGGCACCGAGGTGCTGGTGATCGATACGCGCGGCCAGCGCACGGTTGTGGTGGAGCCGTGGCCCGGCTTGGATTGCTGACGACACCACCGACGACACCCAACGCGAATCTGCAAGGAGCCCAACATGTTCGGCTATAGAGTGCCCGCACCCGATGAAGCGATGCTGATCTCTGGAGGCCGAGCACCCGGCAACGCTCCGTTCCGCGTGGTCACCGGTCACGGCGCCTTCATCATGCCGTTCTTCCGCAAGGCGCGATTCCTGACGTTGGCGATGTGCGAGGCCGAGGTCGCCGAAAAGTGCGTCACCCAGCAGGGAATCACCCTCAACGTGCGCGCGGTGATCGCCTTCAAGGTGGGCAACGACGACGAAAACATCGTGTCCGCTGGGCAACGGTTCCTGTCCGACCAGGAACAGATGTCGATATTGACCGGGCGGATCTTCGCCGGTCACCTGCGCTCCATCATCGGGTCGATGACCGTCGAGCAGATCATCAAAGAGCGGCAGAAGCTAGCCACCGAGGTGCTCGATGGATCCAAGCAGGAGATGGCCAAGATCGGCCTGACCGTCGACGCCTTGCAGATCCAGTCCATCGACGACGGCCAGCTCGGCTACATCCTGGCGATGTCGGCCCCGCACAACGCGGCGATCCAGCAGCAGGCGCAGATCGCTCAGGCGCAGGCAAACCAGGCTGCGGCAGAGGCCGAGCAGGAATCCCAACGCAAGCAGGCCGAATACGCCCGCCAGACCGCGATCGTGCAGGCCCAGTACAAGGCCGAAGTCGACACGGCACAGGCCCAGGCCGCCCAAGCCGGGCCGCTGGCTCAGGCCCAAGCCCAGCGCGAGGTGTTGGAGATGCGCACCGAGCTGGCGCAGCGGGCCGCCGAACTGCGTCAGCAGGAGTTGGTCGCCGAAGTGGTCAAGCCCGCGGAGGCCGAAGCGGAACGCATCCGGATCTTGGCGCTCGCCGACGCGGAGAAGATGAAGGTGCAGGCCGAGGCCGCGGCCTCCAACGACCGGGTGGCCCTGGACAAGATGCTCATCGACCAGCTGCCCGAGATTGTCAGGCAGGCCGCCCAGGGTCTGTCGGGGGCGAATCTGACCGTGCTCAATGGCGCCGATGGGCTCGGGCAGGTGGCCACCGGCCTGGTCGGTCAGGGGTTGGCCATCTTCGATTCTCTGCGCAGTGGGCGCGCTCACCACAGTGCCGGTGAGGGGTCGGGTGAGCTAGAAGCCGCCCCAGCAGACGATGGCCGCCGGTGATGCCGCCGGAGCCCGCGAAAGCGGTGTGCGCACAGCTCCGCTTAGCGTCGGAGCACGCGGTCCTCGGGGCCGGGAAACCGTTCCTGGCCAACGTACTAGGGCACTGGAAGCGAAAATGGCGGTGGCGGTGGCGGATTAAGGTCAGACGCACTCGCCGATGGACGTGATGTCTTCGGTGCCTGACTGGCGTGAAGATGCTGCCGCGGCGCCGGGTGGCTGGGCGTTGAGAGGCGCTGTTCAGGGTTTGGTCGGCATCGGGAACTCATTTGTTCCGGTGTCGTTGCCTGCGATGACCGGCAGGATGACCCTCGACGGGTGGGCGGCGTCGTGCAGGATCGTCTGGACGGCGGGGTGGGTGGCGGTGTTTTGGCCGAAGCGCTCACCGGTGTTCGGGTTGGGTGCGAATTGCGGGTAGTCGCTGCTTGAAATCTCGACCCGAATGCGCTCGCCGACCCGCAACAGGTAGCTGGTCGGCCAGATGGCGATCTGGTATTCGTAGGGCCGGCCTGGGGTGATGAGTTGCGGCTGGGAAAGCGAGTCCTTGAACGCTGCCCGAAGGATGCCGTTGTTGAGGTTGATGACCCGCCCGTCGGGTTTGACGGCGGTCAGTTTGGCGGTGAAGTCGGTGTCCGGCGCTGAGGATGCCGCCCACAGGTCGACCGTTGTCGGACCGGTCAGCTCGGTGTCGGCGGTCATCGGGGCACTGGTGTAGACCACAACGTCGGGCCGCGCCTCGATCGGCGTCTGATCGTAGGGGCCTTGCAGGCCCGTGCTGGCGGCACAACACGAGTGACCGCCCAGGCTGGGCGCCGGATGGATCGGATCGTAGGTGTAGACATCGCGCGGTTGATCGGCGCCGGGCGGTGTGGTTGTCAACGACCCGGTGCGGCTGGGTGCCGCGGCGTTGCCGGACAGAAAGTAGGGCCTCCATTGGGTCTGCGGCAGCGGCCAGCTCGGCGCCGACTTCCACGTGTTGGCACCCATGAGGAAGTAGTCCACTCGCGGCGCGGCGGAGACACCGTTGTCCTGGCCCTTCAAGAAGTGGTCGTACCAGGCCAGCATGAGCTCATTGATGGGGCTGTCGGCGCCCGGCCCGGCATCTTTGAGCATCGGTGCCGGCGCGGAACTTTCGCGGCCCCAGTTGAGGTGATCCCACGGGCCGATCACCAGTCGCTGATTGGTGCGGGCGGCCAGTGTGGCTCCACGCGCACTCATCCCGGCGAAGTTCTCGATCCCACCGGCGAGGAAACCGTCATACCAGCCCTCGAAGCCCAGGACGGGCACCCGGACCGCCGCGTAGCGGTCCCGGATGCTCCAGCGGGTCCAGTACTCGTCGCGCGCCGAATGACCGATCCAGTCGAAGTACCACGGCGCGACCGTCGCGCTGTCGGGCTGCAGTGGCGGCAGGTCCTTGAAGGGGCGGAAGTTCAGCCACCGCGTGGTGTCGTCGGCTGCGGCTTTCAAACTCGCCACGGTGGCGTCGTCGTGCCGGTTCATCGCGGCGGTGGTGGCGATCGATCCGATTGCCCAGGGCAGCACGAACGCCAACCGGAATTCGCCGCCCTCGTAGGTCCAGCCGTCGTAATAGTCCGAGGCGGTGTTGGCCGGCACGATCGTCACCAGATGCGGGGGAGCGGTCACGGCGGCAAGCCACTGGGTGGCGCCGACGTAGGACGATCCATACATTCCGACTTTTGCGTTGGATCCCGGTAATGCGGCTGCCCACTCCACCGAGTCGTAGCCGTCGTCCTGGTCGTTGGTGAATTCACTGAACTGCCCGTCGGAGTTTCCCTGACCCCGAATATCCTGCACGACAACCAAATAGCAGTGCGATGCGAACCAGTCGGGCGGCTGGTATCGCGACGGCCCAACTTGGGCGCCGCTCTTCCCGTACTGGGTGCGCATCAAGATCACCGGCACGGCGTGCCGCGTCCGGGGACGGTAGACGTCGGCGCGCAGGATCGTGCCATCGCGCATGCGTGCGGGAACGTCGGGCTGTTTGACCACGGCGCATGGTCCGCGCCCGGCTGCCGGCGGCCAGGTCGGTGCGCCGCCGCCGGTGCCGGCGTGGCCGCACGCGTTCATCAGCAGCCCGGCCACCACGGCGATGGCGGCGAGGCGAACTCTGACGGGATGGGGCAGCGACGCGCGGGCGTCGCCGTTGATCCGCACTCGTACCACGCTACGCACGCCCGCCTGCGGGCAGCCACTCGTTACCCAGGTAAGCCAGGTACACCGCGCGGTTGTCGGCTGCCCGGCCCTCCGGCTCCCAGGACAGCGGCGGGGGAGCGGTGCCGTCGCGGAACGCGTCGACCAGACTGGGCATCGGGCGGGCCGCGGGCACGATGTCGATCGCCCGGTAAGCGCCGAAGCGTACGTCTTCGCGGTCGACCAGCACCGGGACGTGCGCGGCGGGCAGGCTGAACCGGCGCGCCGGCGGGTCCGTCGCGACGTCGTCCACGCCGAGCAGCCCGCTCGCCGCGTGGTGCTCCAACCACTCCCGCACGTAGCGCTCGTTCGTGCCGGTCCGCGCGGCGAGCTCGCCCGAGGTCGCCGGACCGCCCTCGTGCAGCGCTCGGCAGAGCCCGAGCCGTTGGCCCAGATAGATGGTGTAGAGCTCGAGCGCCCCGGCGGCGTCGCGGAAGAGGCGCTCGGCGAGGGCCTCGGTCGGATCGGTCATGGCCTCGACGATGCCACGGCGGCGCAGCGCGAGGCCCGCGAGCGCGGTCGCGACGAGGCTGCCGGCGCCGGCCGGCGACACCAGGGAAGGGGAGCGGTGGCGCGGTGTAGTAAGCCGCACCCGACGGCGCAAGCGGGAGACCCGGCTGGACGTCGGCGTTGTTTAGAGGGCCCGAACGCGGTAGCGGTCAAGAATGAACTTCTCGGCGAGCGTGAAGTCCGTGAATCCCTCACGGAAATACAGGGATCAGGACCCTTCACCGGCGCAGAGCTGGGCGAACTGCTGCGACGGCAGGGCGGCCGAAGAAAACGGCAACGGTGAATCGTCAACCGCCCGTTTCGGACCAGCCTTCATGCAACACTCCGAGGTATGTACTTCACGGTGAAATGGACGGCACGGGTCGACGGCCCAGGCCCGCAACCTGGTGTCCCGCAGTGGGATGGCGACGCCCTGGTGATCGACGGCATTCACTACGTACAGCCTGAGTGGAGCACCATCACGATCTACTCGGACTCGACACCGACCGAGCCGCCGCCTGACGATCCGGGACAGTAATGAGTTCGGAAACACGCAGTAGAGCAGGTGCCGCTGGCGGAACAGCGGCGGGACCGCTCGGCTTTTGTGCAGTGCCGAGAATCAATCACCTTCCGCGTGCCGCCCCGAGAGGCTAACGGGTTCACTCACAACACCATTCAGCGATAGGAGGCGGTACACGGAGCCGATGGGTGTCCGGTCTCAATCCATCTGACACTCACGACCTGGCGAGATGCCTGGTACCGCAAGACAACTCAGCGGGCCGGCGTCTCACTTTTCTTGGCATTTCCATATGTTCGGCTTGTCGGATGCCCCAGCGAATATGTTGATGTAGAGCGGTCGTAGCTAAGGGTAGGTCTGGGCGGGGGGCGCTGACCCTCCTGTATCGAGGCACGACCAGCAACGAGCCCCCAAACCTCAGGTTCTTTTAACGGTGATTTGGTTGTCGCTGGCCACCGCTATCAAGGTCGTGCCGGTCTGCGCTCGGTGCGACTGCACTTTCTGGCGCCGCACGTCCGGGTCATCGGAGGCCAAGCGGCGAACGCGGCGGCCTGGCCGGGATCGTTGGCCGCCGGACAGCCTGTGCGCGCAGAGTCGATGTCGACGATGGCCGACGGGATCGCCGTGGCATTGCCCGGGGCGATCCCGTTTGCCCATGTAAGGGCGTTCGCCGACTCAGTTCGGACGGTGAGCGAAGAGGCGCTGTCGCGCGCGCTGTTGCTGTGCATGGAGCGTGCGAAACTCATCGTCGAACCGGCCGGGGCGGCAGCGGTGGCAGCGCTGATGACCTCGGCACCCGAACTCGGCCTGCAGGGGCCCGTTTGCGCGGTCTTGTCGGGCGGCAATATCGACCCGCTGGTGTTGACCCACGTGATCACCCACGGGTTGCGCGCAGCCGGGCGCTACCTCGCAGTGAAGGTCACCATCCCGGACCGACCGGGCGGACTCAGCAGGCTGCTCGGCGTGGTCAGCGAAACCAGGGCCAGCGTTCTCGACGTAGTGCACTCCCGCACAGCACCCAAGCTGGCACTGGACGAAGTTGAGGTGATGCTCACCGTGGAGACCCGGGGTCCTGCACACCGGGAAGAGGTACTGACCGCCCTGCGCGGCGCAGGATTCGTCGTCTCCGTCGCGGAGACTTAGCTTAGCGCACGGCGGTCCTCACGAGCGTGTTCCGATGAATGTGCTCGCCGGGTCGAGAGCCCTGGAAGAGCC
>JBKOYU010000711.1:0-6648 GCA_046725575.1 Actinomycetota bacterium
ACCTGAATCTCTTCGAAGCGGTGCACGTCGCAGTCGTGTAAGTCGGTGTCGCTGCGTCCGTGGACCAACAGTTGCGCGACGGCGCGAGCGACACCCGCCGAGTGGGTGACCCAGACGGCCTCGGCGATCCAGAACCCTGCGACGTCGGGGGACTCGCCGATCAGCGGGCCGCCGTCGGGTGTGAAGGAGAAGACTCCGTTGAATCCGTTGTCGATCTTGGCGGTTTCCAGGCAGGGCAGCAGCAGTTTGCACTGTTCCCAGGCCAGCGCGAAGTCCTCGTCGGTGAAGGGAAGCATCGATGGCATGGCCGATGCGGAGACGTCGGTGGAGTCGGCCAGGTCGCGCAGATTCACCGGCATCGGCCGGTGGGCGTAGGAGCCGATACCGAGTCGGTCGACGTGTTCGCGGAAGTACACGTCCTGGTCTTGGTGGCGCAGGATCGGGAAGCCGGCCTCGGCCAGTTCGGTGTTGCGGCCGACGAGTTCGGGAATCTGATCGGTCTTGGCGTACTGGTGCGCCAACGGCAGCAGCGGGATGTCCATGCCGACCATCGCGCCGATGTCGGGGCCCCAGAATCCCGCGCACGACACCACGATGTCGGCGGGAATCGTCCCGTCGGACGTCGCCACGCCGGTGACGCGCCCACCGCTGTGCTCGATCCCCGTGACCTTGGTGGATCCGCGGAACACCGCGCCGCGTGCCTGGGCGCGGCGTGCGACCGCGACGACGACCCGCGACGCTTTGGCAAGCCCGTCGGTGGGCACATACAGCCCGCCCAGGATCTGTGATTTGTCCACCAGCGGATGCAGCCGAACGCATTCCTCTGGCTCCAGCACGGTGCCCTCGATTCCCCAGGAGGTGGCCCAGCCCTGTCGACGATGCAATTCAGCGAGGCGCTCGGGGGTGGTGGCCACTTCCAGACCGCCGAGCTGGTTGAAACACCATTCGCCGTCGAGATCGATGCCGACGAACTTTTCGACCGTGTATCGGGCCAACTCCGTCATCGTCTTCGACCCAGTGGTCTGAAAGACCAGACCCGGTGCGTGCGACGTCGAGCCTCCCGTCAACGGCAACGGCCCCCGGTCCACCACGGTGACCCGATCCCACCCGCGCGCGGTGAGCTCGTCGGCCAGGTTGGCGCCGACGATGCCGGCGCCGATGATAACTACACGCGGTGCGGCCATGATCTTCTCCTAAACGGTACGGGGCTAATGCGGGTCGGTTTGCTTGTCCGCCGGGCGTGCGGCCGGGTTCAACGGAAGCGAACACGTCACGTCGTGCGTCCAGGCCCCATTCCCAGGGCACCGAGCCAATGTCGACAACTGATATATCAAGACCATAATCGGCCGACCACGACTGGGTCAACCCTCTGCGCCCGATTTCGCCGCTGACGGCCTTTCACCCGGGCGGCGCCGGCACGACTTTTGGTGATCGAGCCCTGTCGCTCGTCGCCTCCCGGTCGTGTCCTGTAGACGTTCGACCACCGGCGGCCGGTGTGCGGACGGCGTGGTTCGGTCCCCGCTGTGCGCGCCGGCTCGCGCACGCCCCGCGCGTGGCGTGGGCGGCCGAATGGGTTGCGCTCGTCGTTGTTCGCGGCGTGGTGATCGTGCGCACGGATCCTCATCCGCGGTCCTGCGGAACCTGTCAATTTGCTGTGTGGGGTTGACGCGCATCACACCATGCAGGCACGGTAGTTGCGTAATGAGCAGTAGATTGCAGAATACGCAACGAGCCAATGGACTTGAGTCCTCGATGCGGGCTATCTGAGTTGGCCCGGACGTAATCGACATGCGCGACAGGAAGGTTGACATGACAACAGTGAGGGATCTGGGTGGATCGGACCGACGGGCACCTGTCGGGATGGCACCTCCCGTAGGGGCGAGCGGTCCGCCGCACACCGAGAGATCCGAAGTTGTTGGGCCCCATGTTGGTTCGCGATCAGCACGGGTGGCATCCGATCCTGTGCACGGAGGCGTGCGATGAGTGGGGGGCCCGCACTCAAGAAGGGACTCAGCGAACGTCAGCTGAGAATGATCGCCATCGGCGGCGTGATCGGAGCGGGCCTATTCGTCGGCTCGGGCGTGGTCATCGGCAGCACCGGGCCGGGTTCGTTCATCACCTATGCGCTGTGCGGGTTCCTGGTCATCATGGTCATGCGGATGCTCGCCGAGATGGCGGTGGCCAACCCGTCGACCGGGTCGTTCGCCGATTATGCCCGCAACGCGCTGGGGGGCTGGGCGGGCTTCTCGGTCGGCTGGCTGTACTGGTACTTCTGGGTGATCATCGTCGGCTTCGAGGCCATCGCTGGAGCCAAGATAGTCCAGTACTGGATACCCGGCATCCCGCTGTGGTTGTGCTCGCTGATTCTGTTGAGCGCGATGACCATCACCAACCTGTTCTCGGTCAAGTCGTTCGGTGAGTTCGAATTCTGGTTCGCCGGCATCAAGGTCGCCGCGATCATCGCGTTCCTCACCGTGGGCGCGGCCTACGTGCTCGGTTTATGGCCGCACAAGTCCATGGACTTCTCCAACCTGACCGCCCACGGCGGCTTCCTGCCCCACGGCCTGTGGGGAATCACCGCCGCCATTGTGACCGTGATCTTCTCGATGACGGGTGCCGAGGTCGCCACCATCGCCGCCGCGGAGTCGAAGAATCCCGAAAAAGCGGTGGCCAAGGCGGCCAATTCGGTGATCGCGCGCATCTGCCTCTTCTACGTGGGTTCGATTTTCCTGCTGACGGTGATCCTGGCGTGGAACGACAAGACCGTCGCCGCGTCGCCGTTCGTCGCCGCGTTCACCAAGATGGGACTTCCCTACGCCGACCACATCATGAACGCCGTCGTGCTGACCGCGGTGCTGAGCTGCCTGAACTCGGGCATGTATACCGCGTCGCGGATGCTGTTCGTGCTCGCGGCCCGCCGTGAGGCACCGCTGCAGCTGGTCAGAGTGACCCGCCGAGGGGTGCCCGCCGTCGCGATCCTCACCTCGTCGATCGTCGGCTTCCTGTGCGTTATCGCCGCCGCGGTCTCGCCGGACACCATCTTCGCGTTCCTGCTGAACTCCAGCGGCGCGATCATCCTGTTCATCTACTGCCTCATCGGCATCTCACAGATCGTGCTGCGCATGCGCAGCGGGTCCGAAAGCCTGCGGGTGAAGATGTGGCTCTTCCCGGTGCTGTCGATCTTCACCGTGCTGGCGATCATGGGGATCCTTGCGCAGATGGGCATCCAAAAGGATTCACGGTCACAACTGATCTTGAGCCTGCTGTCCTGGGCGGTCGTCATCGGCTTCTATTTCGCCAACAAGTGGTTCATCGCCCGCCGTCCGGTGCCGCAGGAACTTGCCCCGACGGTGGAGCCGCGCCGGGTCCTGGTGATGGCCAACGAGACCGCCAATTCCGCCGAGCTGCTCGACGAGCTGCGCCGCATCGGCGCCGACCACGCGGCCAGCTACTTCGTCGTGGTACCGGCCAGCCCGATCGAGACCGGCGTGGCCGCCACGCACGGCCCGCTCGATGTGATGGAGGCGACCCAGGAGGCCGCTAAGGCCCGGCTGGATCACACCCTGGCGACGCTGCGCTCGGAGAATCTGGAAGCCAACGGCGCGTTGGGGGACTACCGGCCGCTGCGGGCACTGGCCAACGCGGTCGACACTTTCCACCCGGATCAGATCGTGATCGCCACACTGCCGCTTGAAGAGTCGGTGTGGCACCGCTTCGAAGTGGTCGACCGGGCCCGCTCCGAACACCCCAACCTGCCAGTGACGCACGTGGTGGCGGCTCGGCTGCCGGCAGCGCAGTTCGCGCGATGACCATCATCGCGGGGTTCAGCGCGAGCCGACAGGGCAGCGCGCCGCTCAATCTGGCGGCCCAGCTCTCACGTACCACCGGTGAGAAGATCATCGCCGCGGCGATCGTGGAGCGGGCGTTGCCGACCGGGGTGGACGCGATCGAGGATGAGTACCAGGGCTACGTGTCGTCCCAGGCAACCGCGTCGCTTGAGCGGGCGGTCGACCGGCTGCGCGGTGACCTCGACATCTCGGTGACGGTCCACCATTCGACCTCCGTCCCCAGGGGTTTGATGGAATTAGTGGGCCAGCACAGCGCCGATCTCGTGGTGGTCGGGTCCTCGTCATCCGGTCTGCTGGGCCGGGTTGCCCTCGGCAGCGTCACCGATCAGCTGGTGCACACCGCGGAGGTGCCGGTGGCGATCGCCCCGCGCGGCTACCCGTTGAATCCCCTTCCGATACGACGCCTCACGGCCGCCTACGGCGGCGCCGCGGACGCCGTGGGTCTCATCCAGACCGCCGCCGAGCTGGCCCAGCAGTGGTCGGTGCGGCTGCGGATCGCTTCGTTTTCGGTGCGGCCCGCCACGGCGTTCGGTGGCTCGATCGAGCGCTCCGCCGAAGATCTCGTCGTTCGGCGGTGGACGCGCAAGACCATGGACGCCGCGGTCAGCCAGCTCAACGAAGCCCGGGCCACGATCCCGATTCCCGACGTGGACGTGGTGATCGGGACCGGGACCGACTGGGGCGAAGCGGTCAACAACATCGCCTGGGAATCAGGTGACATGCTGCTGCTCGGATCCGGCGCCGCCGGCCCCATGGCCCGGGTGTTCCTCGGCTCGGCGGCATCAAAGATCCTGCGCCACGCACCCATCCCGGTCATGATCATGCCCAGGCACCACACCCCGCCGAAGGGGTGACGATCACCTCGCTCGGCACGCCGGTTATCGGTAAGCGCTGTCGGGCGGATCGGGTCCCGCAGCGACGAATACTCAGGGTCCCGGTGGGATCCCGGCCGCCGTTCGCACCGCCGAGGGGACCCGAAACACCAAGCCGGGGAACGGATTCGGGACCCGCAGCCGTCGCCGTGATGCTCGGGTCGGGGTCGATCGCCCGACCACCCGCGGCCCACCGAATGACCCGAGCGTTCCGCAGCGCTGAGCACGTGTTGCCAACGTGCTTGCGTCTACGGCCGCACAACGGTCGCGCCGGGACCTCACGACGGTGGCTGATTGCCAGGCGCCCTCACCGAAGTACCAGGGTTGCCACCAAGCACAACCTCGTATACTATTGATATATCAGATGTACATCATGCTGGCACTCGATCTCACCGGAGCGCACCCCTTGTCCGTCGACACCCTCCCGCTCGTCGTTGCCCACGACGCCAATCGGGCACCGGCCGACGATCTGGCTCGCCCTGTCCCATCCCGTTCGGTCGCCCGCGCTGTTGAGCACGCGCTGCGGCACGCCGGCTACGAGGTCCTCCCGCTGCGGAACGCCGAGCAGGCGATCGTCGCCAGCGTCCCGTTGCACGTGCCGTTGTCGGTGACCATGACCGCCAACAAAGGCGTGGACGGGACCATCGACCTGACCGAGCGGCTGTCTGCACACGGATACTCGGTCACCCCGCACCTTGCCGCTCGCATGTTCCGAGACAAGACGCATCTCGCCGACACCGTGGCCCGCCTGACCGACCAGGCAATCCACAGCATCTTCGTCATCGCCGGCGACAGCCCCGAACCGGCCGGCCCGTTCACCGACTCGCTGGCCCTGCTCGAGCAGCTGGCCACATCGGGTCATCGGTTCCGCTCGATCGGCGTCGGCGGCTACCCCGAAGGACACCCCCACATCAGCGACGACCAAGTCGACCGGGCCCTGCAACACAAGGCACAACACGCCACCCACATCGTCACGCAAATGTGCTTCCACGGCTCCAGTACCGCGACCTGGGCCCGCCACGTCAAACGCAAGGGGGTGGACCTGCCCATCCGCATCGGGCTGCCCGGCGCGGTGACCCGCCAGAAGCTGGCACGCATTGCGGCCAACATCGGCCTGGGCCAATCCGCACGCTTCCTGGTCAAGCAGAACAGCATGCTCTGGCGGTTCTTCCTACCCGGCGGATACCGGCCCGATCGGCTCATCAACGCACTGGCCCCTACCCTCGGCAGCACCGACCACACCCTGGCCGGCTTTCACTTCTTCACCTTTAACGAGGTCACCCGCACCGAAGCATGGCGGCAAGCCTGGCTGACCAGACTCCGTCAGGCGGCACAAGACGACTGATCCAGCCCACCACGACCCACGTTAAACCCGTCCGGGACACAGCGATGGCGACGTCTTTGCCATCCGAGTGGACCAACTCCACAGCCAGGCGGTCGGGGCGGTCTCACCCACCTCGCTTCGCCAGCCGGAAAGCCGCTGCACAGCCACAACTGACCCGCTGCGCAGACGGGCTGAATGCCTCCATCGCTGCGTGGCGTATCAAGTATCAAGAAGGAAACGGAGTTGGCTACGGACCCGTCTTTTCCACGCCGACCGTCGGCGTGGTTAAGCAGTCAAACTCCGGCTTCACCTTCGCCGGCATCGACAACCCGCTGTTCTACGCCGATCCCACCACCATGCTTCGGCGACGCCCAACAGAGCGTCGCGAGCTCACCGATGAACTCAAAGCCGTCTAACCGGCCCCACCCGCACCCCCGCCCGGCGATCCATTGCGACGCCGAATCCACCTAAGGAGAACCTGATGACCAAGTACGTGTTCGACTTCACCGAGGGCGACAAGGACCAGAAGGACCTGCTGGGTGGCAAGGGCGCGAACCTGGCCGAGATGACCAAACTCGGGTTGCCGGTGCCGCCCGGATTCACC
>JBKOYU010000415.1:0-2499 GCA_046725575.1 Actinomycetota bacterium
GGTAGGACACCGAGCCCGGGTCGGCCATGTTCCCGCCGTTGCGGGTCATCGCGACGCGCACCTCGCCCGCGGCGCGGTTGCGGTTGTCGGTCAGGCACTCGACCAGCACCGCGACACCGTTCGGCCCATAGCCCTCGTAGGTGATGCTCTGGTAGTCGGCGCCGCCGGCTTCCTCGCCCGCACCGCGCTTGCGGGCCCGCTCGATGTTGTCATTGGGCACCGAGTTCTTCTTGGCCTTCTGAATGGCGTCGTACAGCGTCGGGTTGCCGGCCGGATCTCCACCACCGACGCGCGCGGCCACCTCGATGTTCTTGATCAGTCGGGCGAAGTTCTTGCCGCGACGTGCGTCGATGACGGCCTTCTTGTGCTTCGTCGTGGCCCACTTGGAATGGCCGCTCATGCAGGTACTACCTCTTTCGTGCTCAAAGTCCGGTCACCGAGTCTACGTGGACGTTTACGCCCTACCGAACGGCGTCGGGCGGCGTCAGCGCCACCACACGGTAGGAGACGCCGGCCGGCCAGGCCAGGTGGCCGCTGACGTGCAGCTGGATCCAGGTCGCCAGCGCCCGACGGGTCGTCGGTGAATGTCGCCGCGGCGTCGACGATCGCACCCGTCCAGCCGGACGCCCGCAAAGCCACGTAGACCGTGAGCGTCGCGTCGCCGAGCGCGGCCCGGTGGTAAGGCAGGCAGTCAGGGACGAAGAACGACGCCTGGAAGTTCGGGTTATTTCGCGATGACTCAACTGGAGGCGGCGGTCGAGCGGCCGCCTCATCTCAAGGCGATCTTTCCGGAGGCGGTAACGGCGGACTTGTACGAGGGCGCGGTGCACCACGGGTTGGTCAGCTCGTCGTTCATCACGCCGTTCCTGTCGATGGTCGGCCTGACCTCCGAACGCAGCGACCGGTTCTGGCGTAGCCAAGCCATCGGCGTGGCCCGGCGAGTGCTCAACACCCCGCGCCTGCACCGCAAGTTCGCCACCATGAACGGGGAGTCAGCGGTCACGATGATGCGCCAGCTGCTGAAGCTTCCGCACAACCCGCATCCGTGGGACGACTTGTGGCTCGACGTCGCAGTGAAGCATCCGACCCGCGACGAATGGTGGGAGGAACGCAACCTGCTGCCGTTGCTGAAGGGCATCGACATCCCGGTGTATCTCGGCTGCGACTGGCAGAACGTGCCGCTGCATCTCCCGTCGACGTTCACGGCGTGGAAGGCGTTGGCCGACAACCCTTCTGCGCGAATGGGCATGCTCGGCGAGTTCGGACTCACATGGCCGTGGGAAAGCCTGCACACCGAGGCCCTGGCCTGGTTCGACCACTGGCTCAAGGGCCGCGACACGGGCATCATGGACGGCCCGCCGATCCGCTACTACCTGCCGGGTGCCGACGAGTGGCGCACCATCGGTGAGGACGTCGTCTACCGAATTCCCTTGGTGCCCAATGCCCGTCGCTTCGCCACCGGACATCGCATCCGCCTGACGCTCACCGGCGACGACCAAGATCCGTCGACGCCGGCGATCATGAGCTTCCGCCACGCCAGCGTCGGCACCAGCAGCCTGAACACCGTGCGGTCGTCGTCGCGCCTGCTGCTGCCCGTGCTCGGTTAGTGGTGCACGACGCGGCGCTGTGTCAGCGGCCCTGCCAGTTGGGCTTGCGTTTCTCCAGCCAGGCACGAACCCCTTCGGCCGCGTCGTCCGTCGCCCCCGCTACTTTGCGCATGGTCTCACCGAAACGGACCGACTCGATCCAGCCCATGTCGGCGGTTCGCCACGCCACCTCCTTGGTCGCCCGTTGGGCCAACGGCGCCGCCTCGGTCAGAGTGCGGGCCCACGCCCGAGCCTCCGCCTGCAATTCATCGGGCTCGACCAGCCGCCACACCAGACCGATTTCCTTAGCCCGTTCGGCGCTCATCGGCTGTCCTGTCAGGAGCAGCTCCATGGCATTGCCCCAGCCCACCCGCGGGGGAAGCCGAATAGCTCCGACGATGGTGGGCACCCCGATCGACACCTCGGGGAAAGAGAACACCGCCTGGGTACTGGCAATCACGAAGTCGCAGAACAAAACCCCGGTCAGGCCATAGCCGATACAGGGGCCGTGCACCGCGGCGATGGTCGGCTTGAACAGCTCCATCCCGCTCTCAAATGAGTTGATCGTCGGCTTTTCCCAGAACGTGCCACCGAAGGTGCCGACCGATCCCTCGCCGTCCTTGATGTCGCCTCCGGCGCAGAAAACGCTGCCGTTGGCCGTAAGGATGCCGACCCAGGCATCCACGTCGTCACGAAACCGGTCCCAGGCCGCGTTCAGGTCCTGGCGGAGGGCGCCATTGATGGCGTTGCGAGCCTCGGGGCGGTTGAGAGTAATCGTCGCGACGTGGCCTTCTAGTTCATAGGTGACGAGGCTCATGAATGCACACTAGCCAGCGACCTGACGCTCTGGGCACCGGACAACTGCGCGTTGACTGCCCGCGACGTGTCGTCCGCGAGGATCGTCTGACCTCGA
>JBKOYU010000947.1:0-2388 GCA_046725575.1 Actinomycetota bacterium
CGTCTACGCCGAGGACAAGCAGTCGTCCGCGGACGGCACGGCGCTGGCGGAGTCGGACGTCTATCCCGCTATGCCCGAGGACGGGTACGGCTGGGAGAAGCTGTTCAGTGAGCGGATGTGCCGCCACTTCTTCGAGGACTACGGGTTCGCGACCCGGGTCGCGCGCTACCACAACGTCTACGGGCCCCACGGAACGTACGACTATGGCCGAGAAAAAGCTCCGGCTGCGCTCTGTCGCAAGGTGATAACAGCACTCCTGACGGGTCAGCGAACGATCGAGATCTGGGGCGATGGCGAACAGACGCGCAGCTTCATGTACATCGATGACTGCATCCACGGGACTCAGATGCTGATGGCCAGCGACGTATCCGAGCCGATCAATCTCGGCAGCGCCGAACTAGTCACCATCAACCAACTGGTCGACGCGATTGAACACATCGCCGGAGTGAAGCTCGAACGGCACTACAGACCTGACGCCGCGGTCGGAGTACGAGGCCGCAGTAGCGACAACACGTTGATACGGCAAAAGCTCGGCTGGGCGCCCTCGATTCCCCTCGAGGAGGGAATAGAAAAGACTTACCGATGGATTTATGACCAACTGTCCAAGCGCGCCAGCGACCGGCCTACCGCGTACTGCTGACCGCTGTCAGTGCATGGCAGGAGTGCACAAATGGTTGCGAAATGGGTAGCCGGCATCGAGATTGTCGAGCGAACCGCGGGGGAGATCTTGGTAAGCAGACCCGGCGATGCCGAAAGCTACGTGCTGAACCAGACCGCAGGCCATGTCTTCGATCTCTGTGAGCACGGTTACTCAAAGTTGGAGATGGCCAAAGTGATCCACGACCGCAGCGGTCTTCCGGCCGACGAACGGGTCGTGGACCTAGCGCTTCGTGAGTTGGCCGATGCGGGGCTCGTCGTGCTCGATGGGCCGCCGCCTGTGGGCATGACACCGCGAGCGCTGATGCGGCAGTTGTCGCTGTCAGGAGCGGCCGAATGTCTACTGCCTGCGGTCGAGACCATTGTCGTCATATCGCCCGCCGGCAGCTGAGCCGCTGTCGTTCTCAACCGCTCAAGTCACGCCGTCGGCCCGCGCCAACCGCACGGCGCTGATGTTCATCACGAATTCGGCGGCCTTCTCGGTTGCTCGCACGATGACCGTGCTGCGGCCGGCTGGAATTCTGATACGCCCCAACGCTAGCCAGGGCGAGATCGACGCCCAACTGCCGGTGTGCCAGACACGTCCGCACAGTTCATCGCCACCTGCGATGCCGACACAGTAACGGCTGCTTGCGAATTCCGGAGGGCACGCATA
The DNA here is from genome assembly GCA_046725575.1 of Actinomycetota bacterium. GTDB lineage: Bacteria > Actinomycetota > Actinomycetes > Mycobacteriales > Mycobacteriaceae > Mycobacterium. Next base: position 1,313 of record JBKOYU010000947.1, read on the forward strand.
CCGAATCTCGACGGCGTAGATCCCACCCTCGGCGAGCTCGACGTCCCAGGACACATACTCGTCTGCATCAGTCCAGGAGCCGATCATGTCACCGGCCTCGTGGTCAGCATCGCGGATGACACGCAGCGCGCTGCCGTGCAGCGTTGCGGCACCGGCCCGAAGTTCGACAGTGCCTGAAGGCGGGTCGGCCTCCTGCTGGGGTCGATCCGTCTCAAACGACTCCGGCCACTCGCGCAACCACGAATATGCCTCGGGGGCAACGGGATAGCGGACCCTGTTCCAGGAGAATAGTCCTTCATCCAACGGGACGAACTCACAACGCTCGAAACGCACCTGCGGGGAGAGGAAATCGTTGTGGCAATAGAGAAAATTCGGCTCTCGCCCCGCAAAGCCTCGCATGCGGTGGATCAGCGCGGAGAAGGTGCTGAACATCGTGCCGACGAAGACGCGGGCCTTACTTGCCACCAGTTGGGTGAGCAGAATCTCCACCATCTCGTCATCACGCGGCAGTGTTGCGGTGAGCGCACGCATTTCGGAGCTCTCCCGGAGATAGCGATCCAGAAAGATCGATCGACGGAAGTATTTCTGGATCGGACCGAACAGCTCATCGCTACCAGGATCGTCGGAGCAAATCACGAGCGGATCGTCGCGGTCTATGCGGGATGCAAGGTTGGCGACGATCTCCTGGCCATTCACGGAAGCGGTGCGCTTGTGACCCGTTCGCCCCCACCAATCTGTCAGGAAATCGTCCCGGCGCACGTGGATGGCATTGAACGATCCCAGGCCGGCGGCGATGCGGTCCGCGGCCTCTTGATAGGGCCGCTTCGGTCGCAACCGCTTCATCAGATCGACGACCTCGCGACGACGCACGTCATCCAGGTAGAAGAAATACGAGTAGAAGCCCAACGTCTTGGTGTTGACGTGTAGGTCTGCCGCTTCCTCGTGCCTCACATCGAAGACATGGACGTGTCGACGGCCGTTGCGGAAGTGGTGAAAGCGTTCGTCGTCGAGCGGGATACTGGCGGGGAAACACAGCAGGGAATCAAACACGGGCGCCCACGCGCACTCCACCGCAT
>JBKOYU010000569.1:0-3851 GCA_046725575.1 Actinomycetota bacterium
GCCGCACCCTGCACCGGCGCCGCGCCGATGTGCTGGCGTTCTTCGACCACCATGCCTCCAACGGCCCCACCGACGCCATCAACGGACGGCTGGAAGCGCTGCGCCGCAACGCCCTCGGATTCCGCAACCTCACCCACTATCGCAGGCGCTCACTACTGCACAGCGGCGCCCTGCACTCACTGGTCAACGCACTCTGAATTACGAAGAGCCGGATAACCCGGCCCAGGTGTGTACCAACCTGTAGTGCACCTGGGCGATAGCTGCAAAAATGCTGTAAGACAGGACATTTCGGACCGACTGCGGCCTGTCATCCCCGTATGGGTGGCGGCCCGTCGCCTGGCCGCGCGTTTCCGCAGTTGGTTCCCGGGGTATCCCGCCGGTGGTTCACGCACGGAAGGAGCCATATCCGTGATCGTTCTCGGTGTCATCCTCATCCTCGTCGGCTACCTACTTCCTGTGCCAGGAATCATCGCCACGATCGGCTGGATCCTCCTCGTCATCGGTCTCGTGCTGTTGGTACTAGGCCGAACGGGCCGCCCAGTCGGTGGCCGCCGCTACTGGTATTGATGCCCAACGTCATAGGCGTCAAGCCGTGCTCGGTGAGCTAATCCAGACGACCGCCGGGGCGTGGATCACCCGCCCGCCTTCGCGTTGCCCGAACGGCACAGTGGCAACGATTCCGGCGGATCGGTGAAGCTGGTCGACGCTGTGGGTGAGCGAACGATTGCGTCGTTGTCACACCCGCAGCCTGGTGTGAGCGCTGCTAGGGTAATGGGGTTTTGGTGCGGCTGCGCAGCACAGAGGCCGCAACGAATACCACGGTGAGCACTTCGGCGATTACGCTGACCGCCGCCTGCGGTGATGGGTTCCATCCCCGTTCGGCGAATCCGAAGAGCCCGACGGTGCGCGACAGCGCGAACGCGACCAGTGCGCCGGCGGAAAGCACGCCCGCGACCCACCGCAGCCAATCCGGTCCGCCGGCGAGGATCAGCAGGGCCAGGACACAAAAGGCGATGGCCTGCCCCAAGAACCCCGGGCCGACCATGGGGATGTCGCGGTAGCCGTTGACATAGAGGTAGGCGTGAATGACGCCGCTGACCGCGAGCGAGGCGCTGATGGCCAGCCGGATCGCCACCGCGATAACCGTTGATCTCATTGCAGTGTCAGCCCTTTCAGGGCGAGGGCGTGTTGGCCCTTGGTGTAGAGAAGTCCTTCCGCTCGCGCGGCCATGGGATGGTCCGCTTACGTTATCCACGACGCGGGGCTGACAACCGTTCACTGCCTGGCCATACGCTGCGTCGTGGGCCGGAGGGCCATGGCAAGGCGGCCAGGGACGGCCGCCACCTCGCCGGCTCCGTGAACCACGGCGCCAACATGCTGGCTCATTGCAGTAGCGCAAGGTCGGCCAGTACTGTGTCCGGGAAGCGTTCCCGCACATGCTGTTTGTGTTCGATGATTAGCTTGGCGGGCGGCGCCGCTGATTGCGAGGCTGCGTCCGACGCGGTCGTCCTTGAAGCCGGTGTTCTCCCCCAGGTGGGGGTTGCCACGCTCATCGCCGGGCAGGCATCTGCATCTATGACGCCTGCGTCGACAAGTGTGTTGCGGTCGTCGGCCAGGCCGTACCCGCCGAGCCGCCGTCGCTACCGGCGTGGGCCTTGATGTGGAATGACGAGCTGCTGGAACGGATCCCGTCCACATCGGCGACGAATATCGAAGCGGGACTTCGCGATCGCGTGCGCGAACTGCGCGACCGCGGGATGTCCTGGGCAGGCATCGGCGTCGCGCTGGGCATGACGCGGCAGTCGGCGTGAGGCGGGTCTCGCGCGCCACCTGAAGGTTGGCTAGTGGACCATCAGCGTGCCCTTCATCGACGGGTGATACGTGCAGTAGAAGGCATACTCGCCCGGCTGGGTTGGTGCCGTGAACGTTGCTTCCCCATTGCCTGCGAGGTGCACATCGAACTGGCCGGCGGTCTGCGACGTGACGGAATGCGCCCCCGAGGCGGGTGCCGATCCCCGGCGCGCCGCCGTCGGTGGCTACGCTGCCGCCGGGGTGCCCGTTCGCGCGGCGCTGTCCGCTGGCCATCGACGCCTACCCCGGGCCTCCACCGCCAGGGCCAGGATTTCGCCGGCGCGCATGAAGCCTTCCTGACCCACGAAGTCGCCAGGGGTACGCCGACAGTCGGGCTCGGTGCAAGGCCCGGTCGAAGGGGGCGCGCTCATCCTGGTTCATGACAACCCCGTGGGAATGCAGTTGACGGTCAGGAAAGTTGGGCGTGTCCATAAGCACAGAAGTTCTACGTGTATCGGCTGTCCACTGGAGGGCGACGTGAGCGGCTCGTGAGGGGTCAGTCGTTGGCGGAGGCGGCATGACGACCGGACCGGTGCGGGCCAGCTCCGAGTGGCTGAGGTTGCGGGAGCCGGCCGACGCGGCAGCCCGCGCGTCCGAGCTCGTCGAGAAGGTCCGCTCGTACCTGCCGACCCACGGCGGGGCGACCATTCACGACCTCGGTTGCGGCACCGGGTCGATGGCCCGCTGGCTCGCGGTGCGGCTGCCCGGACCCCAACACTGGGTCATGTACGACAGGGACGACGAGCTGCTCACCCTCGCCGCCGCAGACCCGCCCGACAGGGCCTCCGACGGCACGCCGGTCACGATGGAGGCCCGTCGGCGCGACATCACCCGGATGGAGCTCGTGGAGCTGGCGGGCGCAGCTCTCATCACCGCGTCGGCGCTGTTGGACATGATGACCGCCGAGGAGCTCGAACGACTCGTCGCCACCTGTGCCGGGGCGGACTGCCCGGTGCTGATCGCCCTCAGCGTCACAGGCCGTGTCGAGATCGCGCCGGCCGAGCCGTTCGACCAAAGCGTCACAGACGCGTTCAACGCCCACCAGCGACGGACCACAAGCGCCGGTAAGCTGCTCGGTCCCGACGCGGTCGGCGCCGCGGTCGACAGCTTCACCCGGCTGGGCCTCGAAGTCCTGGTCCGCCCGAGCCCGTGGCGGCTCGGCCCCGGTCACGCCGCGTTCGCGGCCGCGTGGTTCACCGGCTGGCTGGCCGGGGCATGCGAGCAGCGACCCGAGCTGCGGGCCCATGCTCCGTCGTATGCACGGCGACGCCTGACCGAAGCAGCCGCCGGCCACCTGTCTGTCACCGTGCACCACCAGGATCTGCTGGTGGTGCCGAGATGACAGCTCAGAAGTCGACGGGCAGTCCGTGCCCTACGCCTCGGCGTCGAGGACCAGCGGCGGGACCTCCGGATCCCGCAGACACCGCCGCCGACGGCCAGGCCGAGGGCGAGATGCTCCCCCCGGTCGGCGAGCCCTCGAAGGTGTAGACCCGCGCGGTCGTGCCGAATCCGTCAGCGAACCGCAGCGGCAGCATGACCTGGGTACTGATCGTCGCCGCGGGCAGATGCATCGTGCTTTGCTTCAGTCCCGGTCGAAACGGTCCGAGAGCGCGTAGCGCAGGAGTACGACGTTGCCGAGCCGGTCCACCTCCGCCAGCTCCGCACGGCGGTCTGGGTTCCACGGGAAGCTTCCATCGCCGACGAACCGCTGCGCCCGGGAGTCGCCCACGAAGAAAGGCGCCACGACCAGGTGCAGCTCGTCCGCAAGGCCGGCCGTAAGGAACTGGGTGAGGACCTTCCCGCCGCCCTCGACCATCAGGCACCTGACGCCGCGGGCGCGCAGGTCCTCGCTGATCCGGCACATTTCGATCGGCCGACCGCCGTCGACGACCGTGGCGACCGGCCCGAGCCGGCACCGAGCCTCCACCACGGCGTCGGTGGGACAGTAGACCAGTTTCTCGGTGTCACCGGTGGCGAAGAAGGCGGCGCACGGGTCCAGC
>JBKOYU010001036.1:0-5636 GCA_046725575.1 Actinomycetota bacterium
AGCTACGCGCTGGGCGCAGAGGTCCGGCATCCCGAGACGGCCATCGTCCCCGAGCGGTCGGAGGGCGACGCGTTCGGCCGGCTGATCCTGTTGCACGATCCGGACGGCGCCGAGGCGTGGGACGGCACGATGCGGCTGGTCGCCTACATCCAGGCCGACCTCGACTCCACCGAGGCCCTCGACCCGCTGCTGCCCGAAGTGGCGTGGAGCTGGCTCGTCGAGGCGCTGGAGCCGCGGGCCGAGCATGTCACCGCGCTGGGCGGCACGGTCACCGCCACCACGTCGGTGCGCTACGGCGACATCTCCGGGCCGCCGCGCGCCCACCAGCTGGAGCTGCGGGCGTCGTGGACGGCGACGACCCCGGACCTCGGCCCGCACGTACAGGCGTTCTGCGAGGTCCTCGAGCACGCGGCGGGCCTGCCTCCAGCCGGGGTCACCGATCTGAGCTCCCGCACGCGCGCCTGACGATGGCGGAGCCCGAAGAGGCCGCCGAGACGGCTGAGGCGGAGGCGGAGCCGCTACTGGCACCACGAGACGGGGTGCCGCAGCTGTCCGTCAGCCGGAATGAAATCGCCAGGGCCGCAGAGCTTTTAGCAAAGGGCCACGGGCCGTTCGCGGTCGATGCGGAGCGCGCGTCCGGCTTCCGGTACTCCAATCGCGCCTATCTGGTGCAGGTCCGCCGCGCCGGTGCGGGCACGGTGCTGATCGACCCGGTCAATCACGGCGACGATCCGGTTGCGACGCTGGCCCCGGTCGCGCAGGTGCTGGCCACCGACGAGTGGGTGCTGCACGCGGCCGACCAGGACCTGCCCTGCCTGGCCGAGATCGGGATCAGGCCACCGAAGCTATACGACACCGAGCTGGCGGGCAGGCTGGCCGGCTACGACCGGGTGAACCTGGCCACGATGGTGCAGCGGCTGCTGGGTCTGCAGCTGATGAAGGGGCACGGCGCGGCGGACTGGTCGAAGCGTCCGCTGCCGCACGACTGGCTGAACTATGCCGCGCTGGATGTCGAGGTGCTGCTCGAGCTGCGCGACGCGATCGCCGAAGTGCTGCAGGAGCAGGGTAAAACCGACTGGGCGGCACAGGAATTCGAATACGTGCGGACATTCGAGGCCACACCGACGCGGCGGGATCGGTGGCGTCGCACGTCGGGCATCCACAAGGTGCGCAGCCCACGGGCGCTGGCGGCCGTGCGGGAGTTGTGGCAGACGCGTGATCACATCGCCCGCCGTCGAGACATCGCGCCGGGGCGGATCCTGCCCGACTCCGCGATCATCAACGCCGCCACCGTCGACCCGGACACCGTCGACAAGCTGACCGCGCTGCCGGTGTTCGGCGGAAACCGGCAACGCCGCAGCGCGCAGGTGTGGCTGGACGCGCTTGCCCGCGCACGCACGGCGGAGCCGCCGGATGCGCAGGAGCCGTCGAACGGGCCGCCGCCCGCATCGCGCTGGAGCCGGCGCAAGCCCGAGGCGGCCGTGCGACTCGAGGCCGCCCGCGCCGGTCTTGTCGCACTGTCGCAACAAGTTTCGGTACCGAGCGAGAACCTCGTCTCCCCCGAGGTGGTGCGCCGGTTGTGCTGGGACTGGCAGCCGGTCGACGACACCGCGGCCGCGGTCGACGACTTCCTGCGCGATGCCGGCGCCCGGGCCTGGCAGCGCGAGCTCGCGGTCCCTGTGCTGACGGAGGCGCTCACGGAGTCCGGCGAGCAGACATAGAAGGCCCCCAAACAGGCCAAAATGGGGCCCTCTGCGTCTGCTCGCGCTACCTAGTCGAGGTGCTCGATGTGGTCCAGGAAGTGGGTTAGCACCGCGTCGGGTGCGTCGATCTGCGGCCAATGCCCGATGTTGTCGTCGAGCATCACGACGTCCGGATTGGGAATGACCTCGAGGTACCGCTGAGCCATGTGCCGGCCCGAGTTCGGGTCGACGGGCCTGTCAATCAACCTCATCGGGATGTCGGTCTCTCGCATCGCGCGGACCCAGCGGTTGCGATGTGTGTCGCGGTCGGCCAGGAACCGGCCAACCTTGTGCAGCACCCTCCCGCCGTCGTTGTACTCGAGGATCTGGTGGAAACAATCAATCAGCGCGTGATGGCTTCGTGTCGGGGCCGAACATCTCGTTGATCGTGGCCGCCAGTATCTTCCGCGATAGCCGGTTGCCAGCCTGGGTGTCTGCCGTGCGGTTCTTGCCGAATGGCTTCGCCGGCTCGTGGAATGCGGCGTGCTGGAGCGACGGGCTTATCGCGATGCGCATCGCACCCGCCGCGAATATCGGCTCACTGCAAAGGGACTCGACCTCTATCCAGTGCTGATGGCGTTACGGGCGTGGGGCGACAACTACCTTGCTCCCGACGGCGAGTTCGTGATCTACCGACACCGTAACTGCGGTGGACGCACGGAGATCCAGCTCGTGTGCGACGAATGCGGGACCGACGTGACCGCGCACGACGTACAGCCCACACCGGGTCCCGGACTCTCTGTGACGAGATGGGGCCGCGCTAGCGCCGAATGGCCAGTTATGTCACGCGAACAAGCGAGATGCGTGCAATAACTGGCCAGTCGGGGCGCTGGTTAGTCGACCTGCTCGCTTACCTCAGCCTCGGACACGGTTGCGCCGAGCGCGGCCACCCAGCCAGTGATCTGGCGGGCGATGTTTTGGTCGGTCAGGCCGACATCGGCCAGCACCTCGCCACGCGACGCCTGCGCGAAGAACTCCTGCGGCAGCCCGACGTCACGGCACGGCACATCGATCTCGGCGCGCCGCAACGCCGCCGACACCGCCGAGCCCACGCCACCTGCCACGCCGTTGTCCTCGACCGTCACGACCAGCTTGTGCGCCTGAGCCAATTCGGCGATCGCGTCCGGCACGGGCAGCACCCAGCGCGGGTCGACCACCGTCACGCCGATGCCCTGGTTGCGCAGCCGGTCGGCGGCCGTGAGCGCCATCGACGCGAACGGCCCGACCGCGACCAGCAGCACGTCCTCGGACAGGCCCTCGGCAGGCACCGCGAGCACGTCGACGCCGCCGCGCCGCTCGAGCGCCGGAATGTCTTCGCCCACATCGCCTTTGGGGAAACGCAGGGCGGTCGGCCCGTCGTTGACGTCGAGCGCTTCGCCGAGTTCCTCGCGGAGCCGGGTGCCGTCGCGCGGCGCGGCGACCCGAATGCCCGGCACGATGCCGAGCATCGACAGGTCCCACATGCCGTTGTGGCTGGCGCCGTCGGGGCCGGTGATGCCGGACCGATCCAGCACCATGGTCACCGGCAACTTGTGCAGCGCCACGTCCATCATGATCTGGTCGAACGCGCGGTTGAGGAACGTCGAATAGATCGCGACGACGGGGTGCAGGCCGCCCATCGCCAGCCCGGCCGCCGACGTCATCGCGTGCTGCTCGGCGATGCCGACGTCGAAGAAGCGGTCCGGGAACCGCTGCCGGAACTTGGAGAGGCCGGTCGGGCCGGGCATGGCCGCGGTGATCGCCACGATGTCGCGCCGCTTGGCGCCGTAGGAGATCAGCGCCTCGGCGAACGTCGACGTCCAGCCCGGCCCGGGCACCGACGTGGCCAGCCCCGTCTCGGGGTCGATGACACCACACGAGTGCATCTGGTCGTCTTCGTCGTTCTCAGCAGGCGGGTAGCCCATCCCCTTGCGGGTGACAACGTGCACGATCGCCGTCGCGTTGAAGCCCCGCGCATTGCGCAGCGCGGTCTCCACGGCGTGTTCGTCGTGGCCGTCGATCGGGCCCACGTATTTGATACCGAGGTCGGTGAACAGCACCTGCGGCGACAGCGCGTCCTTGAGGCCGGCCTTGATGCTGTGCATGCACTGATAGCAGAACTCGCCGATGAGCGGCACACCGCGCACCGCCTTACGGCCCTCCTCGAGCACCTTCTCGTAGCCGGGCTGCAGCCGCAGCCCGGCCAGGTGCTCGGCGAATCCGCCGATCGTGGGCGCGTAGCTGCGGCCGTTGTCGTTCACGACGATGATGACCGGCCGGCGCGCCGCGGCGATGTTGTTCAACGCCTCCCAGCACATGCCACCGGTCAGCGCTCCGTCGCCGACGACCGCGACCACGTGCCGGTTGCGGTGCCCGGACAGCTCGAACGCCTTGGCCAGACCGTCGGCATACGACAACGCCGAGCTGGCGTGGCTGGACTCCACCCAGTCGTGCTCGCTCTCGCTGCGCGACGGATAGCCCGAAAGGCCGCCCTTCTTGCGCAACGTGTCGAAGTCGAGGCTGCGGCCCGTCAGCATCTTGTGCACGTAGGCCTGATGGCCGGTGTCGAAGATGATCGGGTCGTGCGGCGAGTCGAACACCCGATGCAGCGCCAGCGTGAGCTCAACAACACCGAGATTGGGGCCCAGATGCCCACCGGTTGCCGCGACCTTGTGGATCAGGAATTCCCGGATTTCCTGCGCCAGATCGCTCAGCTGCGACTGGGTCAGGTGCTGCAGATCTGCGGGACCGCGGACCTGTTCAAGCATTCAGTCAGTGTACGCAGACGCCTGCGGCTCAGTCCTGTCGAGACTCGTAGATATCGGGCACACCGTCCTGGTCCGCGTCCGCAGTTTCGAATAGGTGGATTCGCCGATAGGCGGCGTTTCGGCTCAACAACACGAAGGACGCCAGTACACCTGCGATAACGGAGCCGACGAGGACACCGATCTTGACGTCGTCGCCCGTCGAGGTGCCGTATCCGAACGCAAGTTCACCAATCAATAACGACACGGTAAAGCCGATGCCGGCCAGCAGCGACACGCCGAGCACGTCGCGCCACGCGAGGTCGTCGTCGAGGCTGGCGTGGGTGAACTTGGCCAGTAGGAACGCCGTCAGCCACACACCGAGGGGCTTACCGATCACCAATCCGGCGATGACGCCATCGGTGACTGGATGCAGCAGCGAGTCGCCGAGGCCGGACCAGCCGCCGACCGTCACACCGGCGGCGAAAAACGCGAACACGGGCACGGCGAAGCCGGCCGAAACCGGCCTCATCGTGTGCTCGAAGAGTTCCGCCGTCGGGTGGCCGTGCCGACCCATCACCGGGACGGTGAAGCCCAGCAGCACCCCCGCGACCGTGGCGTGCACCCCGCTGGCATGCACCAGAGCCCAGGCCATCGCGGCGAGCGGCATCAGCAGCCACCAGTGATGGATCCCCCGCTGAACCGCCAGCCCGAACAGGCCGGTCGGGAGCAGGGCGGCCGCGAGGGGCCCGACGGACAGATGATCGGTGTAGAAGACGGCGATGACGGTGATGGCGAGCAGATCGTCGACAACTGCCAACGTCAACAGAAACGTGCGCAGCGCGGTGGGCAGGTGGGTCGACAACACCGCCAGCACGGCGAGGGCGAACGCGATGTCGGTGGCGATGGGCACGGCCCACCCGTCGAGGTTCTCGGGAAGTCCGCTGATCAAGTTGATCGCTATGAAGATGGCGGCGGGCACGACCATGCCGCCGACAGCGGCCGCGATCGGCAGGGCGGCACGGCGTGGATCACGCAGATCGCCTGCGACGAACTCCCGCTTGAGTTCCAATCCGACGACGAAGAAGAAGATCGCCAGCAACCCGTCGGCCGCCCACGCCGAAACAGACAGGCGCAGATGCAGGGATTCCGGTCCGATCGCGAACTCCGA
>JBKOYU010000213.1:0-4077 GCA_046725575.1 Actinomycetota bacterium
CCGTGACGGCGTACTCGATCGAGCCCAGCACCGCGGAGTCGATGACGTGGCCCGCGGTGCGCACCACGAACATGTCACCAAGGCCCTGGTCGAAGATGATCTCGGCAGCCACCCGGCTGTCGGCGCAGCCGAACACCACCGCGGTGGGCTTCTGCTCCTCGGCGAGGCCGGCCCGATGCTCGATGCTCTGGCTGGGATGTTCGGGCTTACCCGCAACGAAGCGCTCGTTACCCTCCTTGAGTGCTTTCCACGCGGTCACGGGGCTGGTGCTCGGCATGACCGACATTGTGCCGGAGTATTCGGCCGTGATCTATTCACGTCAGTTATCACGGTGGTATGAGCACGCCCAGCGCGACCTGCCGTGGCGTCGGCCGGGTGTGACGCCATGGCAGATCCTGGTCAGCGAGTTCATGCTGCAGCAGACGCCAGTGGCGCGCGTCGAACCGATCTGGCTGGCGTGGGTGGCCCGTTGGCCGACACCATCGGCGACCGCCGCCGCCACCGCGGCGGATGTGCTGCGGGCCTGGGGCAAGCTCGGCTATCCGCGGCGCGCCAAGCGGCTGCATGAATGCGCGAAGGTGATCGCCGAGCTGTTCGACGATGTGGTGCCGTCGGATGTCGAGACGCTGTTAACCCTGCCGGGCATCGGCGCCTACACCGCCAGGGCGGTCGCCTGCTTCGCGTATCAGCAGCGGGTGCCTGTCGTCGACACGAACGTGCGCCGAGTGATCGCCAGGGCCGTGCACGGCAGGGCCGACGCGGCGGCATCGTCGCCGCGCGATCTTGACGACGTCGCCGCCCTGTTGCCCAATGATGCTGAAGCGCCAGGGTTTTCGGTGGCGCTGATGGAGCTGGGCGCGACGGTGTGCACGGCACGTGCGCCACGGTGTGGGTTGTGCCCGTTGAGCAAGTGCGCATGGCGGTCGCGTGGCTATCCGGCGGGCGCTTCGGCTCGTCGCGTTCAGCGGTATGCCGGCACCGACCGCCAGGTCCGCGGCCGGCTGCTGGATGTGTTGCGCGGCAACGACTCTCCGGTCACCCGCGCACAGCTCGATGTGGCGTGGCTGACCGACACCGCGCAGCGCGACCGCGCGCTGGATTCGCTGCTCGTCGACGGGCTGGTCGAGCTGACCGCGGACGGTCGTTTCGCGCTCGCCGGCCAGGGCGGCGATCGCATCCACTGACGGAAGTTCATATGTGATTTTGCCCGCGTACAGAGCGACAACATCTCAAACCGGTCCCGTTGTCGCTCGGTACGTGGGCAATTTCAACAATAGGTTTCGAGGCGTAGCTTCGGTTGGAATCGATAACCTGAGGCTGTGGCGCAGGCTCCGCGCACCCGCTACGCGCAATGTGGCGATATGGACATCGCCTACCAGGTCTTCGGCGAGGGCCCGGTCGATCTGCTTGTGACACCCGGGCCGTTCGTTCCGATCGATTCCATCGACGCGGAACCGTCGATGTATCGCTTCCATCGCCGCCTCGCCTCCTTTGGCCGGGTGATCAGGTTCGATCAGCGGGGAATGGGCATGTCGTCACGCGTTTCCTCGATCGACGTGATCGGGCCGAAGGGCTGGGCCGAGGACGCGATCGCGGTGATGGACGCGGTCGGATGCGAGCAGGCGACCGTCTTCTCGTCCAGTTTCAACGCCACCGGCGCACTCGTTCTGGCCGCCGATTATCCCGAGCGAGTGCGCGGCCTCGTCATCGTGAACGGTGCCGCCCGCGTGCAGTGGGCGCCGGACTATGAATGCGGCGTCAGGGGAAACAGCCTCAATCGGTGGGAGGTCGCGTTGGAGCCCGATGCGCTCGAGCAGGGCTTTGACGTTCTCGAGTCCATCGCGCCGACCGTCGCGGGCGACGACGCCTTCCGTACTTGGTGGGATCAAGCCGGCAATCGTGCGGCATCGCCGAGCATGGCCCGAGCGGTCACCCAGGTTGTAGTCGAGGCGGATGTGCGCGACAGGCTTGCCGCCATCAGCGCGCCCACCCTCGTTCTGCATCAGGAACACGCCAGGTTCGTCGACGTCGGACACGGTCGCTATCTCGCCGAGCACATCGCGGGATCGCGCTACGTCGAGCTGCCCGGCGCGGATTCGCTGTACTGGGTCGGTGATACCGCCGCGATGCTCGACGAGATCGAAGAGTTCGTCACCGGCGTACGTGGCGGCTTCGACGCCGAACGAGTGCTCACCACAATCGTTTTCACCGACATTGTCGGCTCAACCCAGCGCGCCGCGACGCTCGGCGATGTGCGATGGCATGACCTGCTCGACAATCACGACCGCGTCGTCCGACACGAGATCGAGCGATTCCGCGGTCGCGAAGTCAACACGGTCGGCGACGGGTTCGTCGCGATGTTCACCAGCCCCAGCGTCGCGATCGACTGCGCGGACGCGATCATCGATGCGGTCCGCCCGCTCGGCATCGAGGTGCGGGTGGGCATCCACGCGGGTGAGGTCGAAGTGCGCGGCGACGACATCGCGGGCATGGCCGTGCACATCGGTGCGCGGGTTGGGGCATTTGCGGGCCCCAGCGAGGTGCTCGTGTCATCGACCGTGCGTGAGATCGTCACCGGGTCGCGGCGCCAGTTCGCCGAGCGCGGTGAGCATGAACTCAAGGGCGTGCCGGGTCGATGGCGGGTGTACGCGCTCGTCCGCGAGCACGCACCAGTCAGGCGGTAGCCGCGGACTCCTCGCACGGACCACTGCACGAGAACCGGCGCCGGTAGTCCGACGGCGTCACGCCGATGATCCTGCGGAAGTGGTGGCGCAGCAGCGTGGCCGTGCCGAACCCCGATCGGTCGGCGATCCTGTCGATGTCGAGATCGGTCTCCTCCAGCAGCCGTCGCGCGTAAAGCACCCGCTGGTCGGTCACCCACTGCATCGGGGTGCGGCCGGTTTCCTCGACGAACCGGCGGGCGAAGGTGCGCGCCGACATGTTGACCCGGCGGGCCAGCGTGGTCACCGTGAGCGGCTTGTCGAGATTGCTGAGCACCCAATCCAGATGCGGTGCAAAGCTTTCCGAACACCGCACCGGAATGGGCTGATCGATGTACTGCCGCTGGCCGCCGTCGCGCTGCGGCGGCACCACCATCCGGCGCGCAATCTTGTTGGTGACCTCGCTGCCCAGTTCGCGACGCACCAGGTGCAGGCAGGCGTCGATGCCCGCCGCGGTGCCCGCACTTGTGATCAGGTTGCCGTCGTCGACGAACAGCACGTTGCGGTCGACCTTCGCCGTCGGGTACATCCGGGCCAGTTCGTCGGCGTGCATCCAGTGCGTGGTGCACGGCCGGCCATCGAGCAGCCCCGCCGCACCGGCCAAGAAAGCGCCCGAGCACACCGTCAGGATGATCGAGCCCGAATCGGCGGCCTTTCGCACTGCCTCGAGGGCCTCCGGCAGATACCCGCCGAACTGGCTGCTGATCGCCGGAATCGCGACCAGGTCCACGCCGACCAGGTCGTCGAGGCCATGGTCAGGGGTGATGCTGGCGCCGACCGACGTCCGTACCGGCTTGCCCGGCTCCGGTCCGCAGACCTTGAAATCGAAGTTGGGAACACCGTCCGCGGAGCGGTCGATGCCGAAGACCTCGCAGATCACGCCGAACTCAAAAACCGCTAGACCGTCCAGCACCAGTGCAGATACGCTTCTTAATGCCATGGCAGCATTTTATCGCAAGGTGTCCTTCCTGCCACTGTTGGCGGGATATTTATCAGCGGAGCATTACTGCCATGACCACTGCACTGACCGTCCTCATCCTGATCGCCCCGTTCGCGGTGGCAGCGGCGCTCAGCTGGGCCGCCAATCGCTCCGACTCGCTTCGCATCCGCTTCGACCAGTTCCGTTGGTCCGCCCCGATGATGGGCCGGTTGTTTGAAGACGACCGCGACGGTTTTCGCATCGCTCACGACGTGGACGCGATCCGCACCCGATTCGAGCATCAGCCCTTCTGGCCGGTGTCAGGCGCGCTTGGCGAGCGTCGCTAGGAACGTCTCGACGGCTTCCCGATAGATCTGCGGTGCGTCGTCGTGGATCAAATGGCCGGCGCCGGGCACGTGTAAATACGTTGCCCGGTAG
>JBKOYU010001155.1:0-3957 GCA_046725575.1 Actinomycetota bacterium
ATTGAAGGTGTCGAACGGCGGCGCCGAGACGCCGCCGGCGCGGGTGGTGGTCACGCGACGGATACGAACGTTCACTCGCCCAGTATCCGAGAGCGGTTCAGTGGCGCATGAAGGGCGGCACGTCGACGTCGTCATCGGATAAGCCACCGTCGTCGCCACCGATGCTGAGCGTCGCGCCATTCGTGTGTACCGGCACGCTGGCCGCGTCGGCCGGATCGAACAGCGGCGTGCTCACCTTGCCCGCCTTTCCGGGTGCGATCGGCTGAGCGCCAGCACCAACGACCGGCTTTCGGCCCGGGCCGGTGGCGTCGAAACCCGCGGCGATCACCGTGACCCGGACCTCATCGCCCAACGAGTCGTCGATGACGGTACCGAAGATGATGTTGGCTTCGCCGTGCGCGGCCTCCTGCACCAGCGACGCGGCCTCGTTGATCTCGAACAGGCCCAGATCGCTGCCGCCGGCGATCGACATCAACACGCCCTGGGCGCCCTCCATCGACGCCTCCAGCAGCGGCGAGTTGATCGCGATCTCGGCGGCCTTGAGCGCCCGGCCGTCCCCGCGCGCCGAGCCGATGCCCATCAACGCCGTTCCCGCGCCGCTCATGATGCCCTTGACGTCGGCGAAGTCGACGTTGATCAGGCCCGGCGTGGTGATCAGGTCGGTGATGCCCTGCACACCGTTGAGCAACACCTCGTCGGCGCTGCGGAACGCGTCCATCAACGACACCGCGGCGTCGCCCATCTGCAGCAGCCGGTCGTTGGGGATGACGATCAGGGTGTCGCAGCTTTCCCGCAGCGAGGTGATGCCGGCCTCGGCCTGGTTGCTTCTGCGCTTGCCTTCGAACGAGAACGGCCGCGTCACGACGCCGACCGTCAGCGCGCCGAGCTTGCGAGCGATGGTCGCGACGACCGGCGCGCCGCCGGTGCCGGTGCCGCCGCCCTCGCCCGCGGTGACGAACACCATGTCGGCCCCACGCAGCAGCTCCTCGATGTCGTCCTTGGCGTCCTCCGCGGCCTTGCGGCCGACCTCAGGGTCGGCGCCGGCGCCGAGACCTCGGGTGGAGTCGCGGCCGACGTCGAGCTTGACGTCGGCGTCGCTCATCAACAGCGCCTGGGCGTCGGTGTTGATGGCGATGAACTCGACGCCCTTGAGGCCCTGCTCGATCATTCGGTTGACGGCATTGACGCCGCCACCGCCGATGCCGACCACCTTGATGACGGCGAGGTAGTTATGCGGGGGGGTCATGATCGTCCCTTCTTCGCGCGAGCGCTCATCAGCGATCCCCTTCGTCCCTGGTTGCCATTCGTCGCGCGGGAGCCTTGGCAAACTCTCAACCTCAACCAGAGGGTTATAGTTATGTCAAGTTGTTCCGCGCAACCAGAACGGTAGGGCGAGGTCGCGAGGTATTCATGCAGGCGCGCCGACGCGTACGTCAAGAAATTCCGGGTTTTTCGGGGACGGGCCTCTACTTGACCGTCGGCAAATCCGGGCTGGACACGTCGTAGGTCTGGCCCGGCTGGGTGAGCAGCGCGCCCAGTTTGAGCGCCTTTTCCTCGGTGCGGTCGGTGGTCCCCCACACCACCGTGCGGCCATCGGTCAGGGTCAGGGTGATGGCGGTGACGGACGGCGCCGCGATGCGGCCGACCTGCCCGACGACCTCGGGGCGCAGCGCCGTCATCACCTGCAGCGCGGCCTTGGTCGGCGCGTCGCTGGGTCCGGGGTTGTCGGCGTCGAGATAGGGCACGCCGGCAGGCGGCGGCGCGGTCGCGAAATCGACGCCGTCCTTGTCGAGCAGGTGCGGACCGTCCGGGTAGTCCTTGACCACGACGGGCACCCGCTCGATGACCGTGACGCGCAGCGTCGACGGGTACTGACGCTGGACCCGCGCACTGGCCACCCGCCGGATCGCCGCAACGCGTTCCGCGACGGCGTCGGTATCGACCTGCAGCAGCGGCGTGCCCGGCTGGACAGCGGCGGCGGCGGTGACCTCGTCCTGCGTCACCGCGCCCAGCCCGACCACCACGATGTTGCGCGCCGACATGATCGGCGTGAAGTACAACAGCAGACCAAGCCCGACTACCACGACGCTCACCAGCGCCGACCACATCAACACCTTCAGGCCCCGAACTGTCCGGCGGCCAAGCCTTTTCGTGTCTTCCGCAGGACCGCCCATGGCCCGGCGCTTGGCCTCTCGACGGGCATTCTCGATCGCGGTGGCCCTGGCCTGGGCGGCACGGCGCTCCTCCCGTTCCCGGCGTGCCCGCCGTCGCGGCCCCTCGTAGTCGGCGGCCGCCGCGGGCGGCAGTGTCTGTTCTTGCGGGGCTTCGACTTCGCCGGTGTTCGCGTCGGTCGGGTCGGTCATCGGAATGCCTTCCCGGACCCGCCCGGCGCGGTTCGGTTGGCCTTGATCCGCAGCGCCGCAAGGATTTCCGTGCCGAGCATCGTGACGTCGCCTGCGCCCATGGTCACCACGACGTCGCCCGGGTTGGCCGCCGCCGCCACCCGTTCGGCCACGGCAGAAAAGTCGGGCACGTAGGTCACCGGGACGGTGACGTGGTCGGCGATGATCGCCCCGCTCACGCCTGCCATCGGCTGTTCGCGTGCCGCATAGACGTCGAGGACGAACACCTCGTCGGCTTCGCTCAGCGCCTGTCCGAATTCGCGCGCGAAAGTGCTTGTCCGCGAATACAAGTGAGGTTGAAACACAACGATGGACCGGCCCGAAAAGCCCGGGTCGCCCTGCTGGGCCACCGCCCGCATGGCCGTCAGCGTGGCGCGCACTTCGGTCGGATGGTGGGCGTAATCGTCGAAGACGCGCACGCCGTTGGTGGTGCCGACCAGCTCGAAGCGCCGCCGCACACCCTCGAAGCCTGCGAGTCCGTCGAGCACCGCGTCGGCCGGCGCGCCGATGTCGAGCGCCGCCAGCAGCGCGCCGAGCGCGTTGAGCGCCATGTGTCTGCCGGGCACCGCGAGCCGCATCACCCGCGGATGCGCTTCGCCCCGCAGCTGGATGTGCGCGACCGCGCCGGTGCCCTGCTGCTCCCAGTTCAGGAGGGTGCCTGCCAGCGGCTGCGCCGGGTCGCTTCCGTAGCACAGCACGCGAATGCCCAGTGCGACGGTGCGCTCGGCCAGTCCCGCCGCACCGGCGTCATCGGTGCAAACCACCAGCGCGCCACCGGGTTTCAGGCGCTCGACGAAGCCGTCGAACACCGCACCGTATGCCTCGGCACTGCCGAAGAAGTCCAGGTGGTCGGCCTCGATGTTGGTCACCACCGCGACGTCTGGGGTGTACTCCAGCAGCGACCCGTCACTCTCGTCGGCCTCGGCGACGAAGCAGTCCCCGCTGCCATGGTGGGCATTGGTGCCTGCCTCGCCGAGATCACCGCCCACCGCGAACGACGGATCAAACCCGCTGTGCTGCAACGCCACAATGAGCATCGACGTGGTGGTGGTCTTGCCGTGGGTACCGGTGACCATCAATGTGGTGTGCCCGGCCATCAGCTTGGCCAGCACCACGGGCCGCAGGATCACCGGGATGCCGCGGCGACGCGCCTCGACCAGTTCGGGGTTGGTCTTGGGGATGGCGGCGTGCGTGGTGACTACCGCGGTCGGGCCGCCGGGCAACAGATCCAGTGACGACTCGTCGTGTCCGATGCGGATTGACGCACCGCGGGCACGCAGCGCCACCACGCCTCGCGATTCCTTGGCGTCCGAACCCGACACCATGCCGCCGCGATCGAGCAGGATGCGGGCGATGCCTGACATGCCCGCTCCCCCGATGCCGACCATGTGCACTCGCTGAAGCTCGTCCGGCAAGGCTTGATGTCGCCGGCCTTCCGGCTCCGGCGACTTCTTGTTCACCGCAACCGCTTTCGCTCGTCGCGGGAACTGCGTGCGATTTCGAGTGCGACCTCTGCCACCCGCTGCGCGGCGTCCCGGTGGCCTGCGAGGGCTGC
>JBKOYU010001033.1:0-3209 GCA_046725575.1 Actinomycetota bacterium
AGCATTTTGTGGGGTAGTTCGCGTTCATAGGTCAAGCACCAGCCTTTCCGTACGCGACCGCGACACGCAGGTCAAAATCATGTTGCCGGAGGCGCGTTCGGCGTCGGTGAGCATGGAGTCGCGATGATCTGGTGTGCCCTCGACAACGGTCGCCTGGCAGGTGCCGCAGATGCCGTCGAGGCATGAGGACAGAATCGGAATGTCGGCGTCTTCCAGCGCTTCGAGGATCGACACATCGGCTGACACGTCGACGGTCACCGCAGAGCGTTGGCATACCACCTGGAAGGTGTCGAGCGCTTCGCCGTCTGCGTCGGGGGCGGGCGCCTTGGCAGCGAATCTCTCGATGCGCAGGCTGCCCTCTGGCCAGTGGCCCCAGCTCTGTTCGACCGCGGACAGAAGCGGTTCCGGTCCGCAGCAATACACGAGGGTTTCATCCGTCGGTTCTTTGAGAGCCGCCCCCAGATCGAAACGTCCCTTCTCATCGCCCGGCCACAGTTGAACGCGGTCCCCGTAGGCGGCGGACAGTTCCCCGGCAAATGCCATTGTGGTGCGACTACGCCCGAGGTAGATGAGCGTCCAGTCGCTGCCGGCCCGTTGCGCAGATTCGATCATCGGCATGATGGGGGTGATCCCGATCCCGCCGGCGATGAACAGATACTTCGGCGAGTCGACGAGCGGAAAATGATTGCGGGGGCCTCGAACTCGCACGGAAGCGCCTTCCGCAAGATGCTCGTGGACATGGCGCGAGCCGCCGCGACTCTGGGGATCAAGCAGGACGCCGACCCGCCAGACATTGCCGTCGCTCGGGTCGCCGCACAGTGAATACTGGCGAACCAACCCCTCTTTCAGCATCAGGTCGACGTGCGCCCCGGGTTCCCAGGCCGGCAGCGTGTCGGCCTGCGGGTCGACGAGATCAAGTACCACTACGCCGTCGGCCGCCTGGTGCCGCCGCCGCACGACCAGATCGGTCGTGAACTCGTGGACCTTGGCGCCCGACACCATCGCCGGAGCTGCCTGAGCCGTAGTCATCAGTCCACACTCCTTTCCGTGGTCACAAGCTGCGAGAGCTCGGTCAATTCATTGCGAATGTCGGCCATCAGATCCCACGCGTCGGGCAATGCCTCGGCATCGCCGACGATGCCGACGTCAAGCCCTTGCTGGTAGCTGACGACGGTGATGTTCAGAGCGAAGCCGTCGAAGACCAGGCTCAGCGGGTAGTTCGCGAGCAGCGGCGCTCCGGCGCATGCCAGCCCGACCGGAGAGCCGGGCACGTTGGAGATGATCAGGTTGATCGGCGGGCGTACCCATGGCGACGAGACCAGGTCCATCAGACCTCGAGCTGCGATGCCAAACATCGGCGCCGGGATCGGTTCATTCACATCGCTCATGAGTGTTGGCGGTGCCTCGCGTGTTCGGCGCTTCGCGACCTCCAGCGTTTCGTGGGCGAATGTGAGCCGCGCGCGTGCGTCGGACAAGTGCGTTGGGATCGGTGCAATGATCGAGGTGATCGAGTTTCCGTAGCGGTCTGTCGCGTCCGGCAGCCTCGTCGAAACGGGTAGATAAGCGACGAGTGGCTCGGCCGGCAGTTCGCCGGTCGACGCCAGCCTGCGGCGTATCGCACCGGCGCACATAGCGATTACGACATCGTTCACGGTGATGCCGAGCGAATTCTTGACCGTTTTGACGTCGTCCAACGAGACCGTCCCGAAGGCGACGGCGCGCGCCGTTGAAAGCGGTGCATTGAACCGTGTTCGCGGTGCGTCGAGACGCTTCGCGCTGAAATCCCGCCTGACGACACGTGAGACGGCGTGTACGCGCGGCAATGAACGCAGCGCCGGAACTTGGTCGAGATGCGCGAGCGCACGGGGGCTGGCCAGCAGGGCGCGGGCGGGCTTGAAGGGTAGCGATGCAAGACCGCGAACCGCGAGAGCGGCCCGATTCGGAAGGCCGTCCGGACAGATCTGCGTCAATTCCGTTACAGCAGAGCGTTCGTCACCGCAGATGTCGAGCAGTGTTGCGAAAATTTCGCCCGCCGCGATGCCGTCTACCGCGGCATGGTGCAACGTGAACGCCACCGCGGTACGTCCTGGCAGCCCGTGGAAAACGCTGAGTTTCCACAGCGGCCTGTCTCGATCGAGCGGCGTGGACAGGATGTTCTCCACCTCGGCGGCGAGTGTCGATTCATCGGCCGGCGCGGCCAGTGTCGTCTCCGACACATGGTCGTCGAGGTTGATGTCTGTTTCGGCAAACACCGGATGGTCCAGGCCGAGCGGAACCGTCACCAATTTCCAACGCAGTGGCGGGTATTCGCCGATTCGCTCCCGAATCAGCCGCCGCATCTTGGCAGCGGTGATCGGCCTCCCGCGCCGGGTCTGATAGATCGCGAGTCCACAGTAATGCGCGCCGAAGTTGCCGCGCTCAGCCGCTAGAAACTGCGCATCCAAGGCCGAAAGGCGGCGCATCAGAAAACCCGTCGCATGATCTTCAACGCGCGTTGCGTGTAGGGCGGGTAGAACAGCCTGGGATCGGGGTTGGCGCGTTTGGCCAGCACGGCCCTGCGGTGGCTCATCGCTTCGAATCCCCACCGACCGTGATAGGCGCCCATACCGCTCGCGCCCACTCCGCCAAAGGGCAACTGCGGCACCAGGCAGTGCACAGCGACATGGTTGACCACCGCACCTCCCGAGGGGATGCGGTCGATCAGCGCGCGCGCACGCCGCCGAGATGCGGTAAATACATACAGCGCCAGGGGTTTCGGCCGACCGTTGACGAAGTCGACCGCCGCGTCTGTGGAGTCGACGCTCAGTATGGGCAGGATCGGTCCGAAGATCTCGTCGGCCATGACCGGATCCGTTGCCGACGGGTCGACGATCACGGTGGGTTCGATACGCAGCGTGGAAGTGTCGGACCCCCCGCCGGTGACCACCTTGCCATCGGTAGCGCTGATGAGGGCGACAAGCCGATCGAACTGCCGCTGGTTTACGATCGGCAATGCCGGATCCTGCTCCCCCGAACGGAATTCATGCAGATTCGCGGCGATCTTGCCGACGAGTTCGTCGGCGATGGCACGGTCTGCGAGCACGTAATCCGGTGCGATGCAGGTCTGTCCGGAGTTCATCAGCTTCACCCACGCGATGCGGCGGGCGGCGACGTCAATGTCTGCGTCGGCCGCCACGATCACCGGGCTCTTGCCGCCGAGTTCAAGCGTG
>JBKOYU010000911.1:0-4523 GCA_046725575.1 Actinomycetota bacterium
GTTGAAGGAGCGGCTGTGGACGTCCGTCTGACGAGTGAACAGCAGCAGCTGCGGGAGGCCGCGGCCAAGCTCGCCGACGACCTCGGACCCGGATCGGTCGCGGATCTCGACGACCAGAACCGGGTCGCTCGGTTGGAGAAGGCCGTCGAGGCAACGGGATTCCGGACGCTGCGGTCTGACGGCGCATCCGGCGTCGAGGTCGCGATCGTCGCCGAGGAGTTCGCGCGGGGCCTGGTCGACGTGCCATTCATCGGACCTGTGCTCGCCGATGACCTGGCCGGCCGTGTCGGTCGCGCGCCGTCGGCGGCCGAGGAACGAGAGTCCGTCGATCTGACCAAAAGCCTTGCCGGGGTGGTCGAGTCGCCGACAGAGCTTGGCGAGCTGTCGGAAGAGGATGCCGGTTGTTGGCGGGCACTCGCACTGACTGCCACCTGCGCGGACCTGGTGGGTGCCGCGCGGGGTGCCCACGCCCTAGCGGTTGACTACGCGAAGGTCCGCGAGCAGTACGGCGCAACCATCGGGTCGTATCAGGCTGTCGGGCATCTGCTGGCCGAGAGCCTGGCCCTGATCGAAGGCTCGATCAGCGTGCTGCGCCACGCCGCCTGGGCGGTCGACGAACTCCCTGTCGCGGAGGCGATCGAGGCCGCGCGGGTCGCCAAAATCTACTGTGCGCGTGCGGCACTGACCGTCTGCGAGACCTCGATCCAGGTGCACGGCGGCATCGGCAACACCTGGGAGTGCCTCGCCCACGTCTACCTGCGGCGAGTGCTGGCCGCTACAGAGGTGTGGCCCGTGAAGCTGGAGGAGCTGACCATTGGACTTTCGTGATTCGCCGGAGGAAGCCGCGTTCCGGGACAGGCTGCGCGGCTGGCTGACCGAAAACAAGGGCAAGTTCCCGACATCGGGCGACGAGTACTGGGCCAAGCAGGGCGAGTGGCACCAGGCTCTGTATCAGGCGGGCTTCTTCGGGACATCGTGGCCGAAAGAGTATGGCGGCCAAGACTTGCCGCCGGTCTACGACGTCATCGTCGACGAGGAGATTGCGAAAGCGGGCGCTCTGGCGCGGCCCAGCCTCGGCTACCTGGTCGTCGGGCTGGGGCACCACGGCAGCAAGGAACTGCAGCAACGGTTCCTGCCCGGAATGATCAACGGCACCGAGCGGTGGTGCCAGGGCTTCTCCGAGCCCGGTGCGGGGTCCGACCTTGCGTCGCTGACCACCACCGCCACCCGCGAGGGCGACGAGTACGTCATCCACGGGCACAAGATCTGGACGAGCTACTCCGATGTGGCCGACTGGTGTCTGCTGTTGGCGCGCACCGACAAGGACGTGCCCAAGCATCGTGGGATCTCGGCGTTCATCATCTCGATGCATCAGCCGGGGATCGAGCAGCGACCGCTGAAGATGATCAGCGGCGTGACGAAGGAATTCGGTCAGGTTTTGTTCGACGGTGCGCGGGTGCCCGCTGACAACATGGTCGGCGTGCCGGGTGAAGGCTGGAAGCTGGCGATGACCGTCGTCAGCCATGAGCGGGAGCCATCGACGCTGGGATTTTCGGCTCGGTACGGGAAGCTGGTGCGCCAGTTGGCATCGCGGGTCGACGGCCCAGCACCCGAGGACTTGTCCTGGGCGTGGGTGCAGACCGAGATGCTGCGGCTGCACGTGCGCAGGCGGCTGTCCGAGCAGCTCGACGGCATCACGCACGGCCCTCAGGGGTCACTCGACAAGCTGCTGATGACCTGGGTCGAGCAATCTGTGGGCCATGCTGCGTTGGCGACCGTCGGGACCAGCGACCCGGAGTTGTTCGGCGCATACATGTACAGCCGCGCGCAGAGCGTGATGGGCGGCACCAGCCAGATTCAGAAGAACATCATCGCTTCGCGCATTCTCGGATTAGGAGTCTGAATTGTACGACCTGCCACCGGAAATCGATGTCCAGGCCGACGGGGCGCTGCGCATCATCACGCTGAACCGGCCTGACTCGCTCAACTCCGTCAACGACGCGCTGCACACCGGCCTGGCGCACGTATGGACACGGCTCGGCGAGGACCGAGAGGCGCGCGCGGCGGTGATCACCGGGGCGGGCCGCGCGTTCTCGGCCGGCGGTGATTTCGCATATCTCGAGGAGTTGCGGCAGGACGCGGATCTGCGCGCGAAGACCATCCTGCATGGCCGCGAAATTGTGTTGGGCATGGCCCGGTGTCGGATTCCGGTGGTGGCGGCGGTGAATGGGCCCGCCGTTGGTCTGGGATGCAGCCTTGTGGCGTTGAGCGACATCGTCTACATGAAAGAGGATGCGTACCTTGCTGATCCGCATGTCCAGGTCGGCTTGGTGGCCGCCGACGGCGGACCACTCGTCTGGCCGCTGCAGATGAGCCTGCTGCACGCCAAGGAGTACGCCCTCACCGGGACACGCATCTCCGCGCAGCGCGCTGCAGAGCTCGGGCTGGCGAACCACGTCGTCGAGGATCCGCTGGCCGAGGCATTGGCGTGTGCCAAGAAGATCATGGAGCTGCCGAGGCAAGCGGTCGAAAGCACCAAGCGGCTGTTGAACATTCACCTCGAACGTTCCGTGTTGGCGGTGCTCGACTATGCCAATACCGCCGAGGAGCAGTCGTTCCAAACCGAGGACTTCCGCAACATCGTCACCCGCCTCAACGCCAAGAAATAATCCCGCGGGCGTGCGTGTCTGCCTCGGCGCAAAGTTCTCGCTGGCGGCGCCGACTGAGATCGCGGTACTAATGGGAACGTGGATTTGACCGAGCGCTACGAGTGGCAAGGGCGTCAGATCGTATGGGGCCGTGCCGGCGACGGCCCGCCAGTGGTGTTCTGCCATGGCACGCCGTGGTCGTCCGTACTTTGGCGACCGATCGCCGACGCCTTAACCGACAGATACACCGTCTACCTATGGGACATGCCCGGCTACGGCCGGTCCTCGAAGCAGCCAGAGCACCCGGTCGACTTCGGAGCTCAAGCGGATGCATTCCATGCACTGGTACGACATTGGGAGATAGCCCGTCCGCATGTGATCGCTCACGACTTCGGGGGCGCGGTGTCACTTCGCGCGCATCTGGTGTGCGGCGCCGACTTTGCCTCGCTCATGCTGGTCGACGTCGTCGCCATTCCGCCGAGCGGATCACCGTTCTTTAAGTTCGTGCAGGACAATCCCGGTCTGCTCAATCAACTTCCGGGCTACGTTCACCGCGCAATCGTGCGCGCCTATATCAGCAATGCAAGCAATGTCGCGTTACGCGACGAAGATCTTGACGACTTGGTCAAGCCGTGGACCGGCAGTGAGGGCCAGACTGCCTTCTACCGACAGATCATCGACTACGACGAGCGCTATCTGCGCGACAACGAAGAGCTGTTAGCGACACTCACTGTGCCGGTTCACATCGTGTGGGGCGAGCAAGACGCCTGGATACCCGTCGAACGGGCCCACCGCCTTCACGCGCTCATCCCCCACTCGACACTGCGCACGGTGCCCGGCAGCAACCACCTGATTCAGTACGACGCACCAGAACGACTGATGTATGAGGTGACTTCCTGGCTCGACCGCGTATCGGGGTCGGCTTAACCGAACAGCCGCGACATCAGAAAACCGTCGCGCATCAGGATCTTCAGCGACGGAGGCCGAGCGGTGCTTCACGCCCAGCGGCATGATCGGTTGCAGCATCAGACGATCGCCCTGGCGACACTCGGCTGCGATGGCCTCGACGACGGGGAAGTGTCGATTCCCGCCTCGCCAAGCGGAGAGAGCCCGAAGGCCGCGACGTCGCCCTCACCGCGCGGAGAGCTGCTCGGACAGTAAGGTGCCCGAGGCTGGCGGCGAGCTGGGGTGTTCAGCATCCGGTTGCCCAACAATAGGTGGTCATCGGCTAGGCGAATGCGTCGCGGAGGTCCGCTTGTGGCCTGGGCATCGCGCGGCGGGGTGACACCCCTCGAGCCTCAGACCAACCCGCTGAGCTTGTGAACGGATCGTGAACGATACGCGGCGCAACGGCCGAGATCGCGTGGGATCCGGTATGGCGGCGCAGACGAGCGATAGGTCGTGCCCTGCACGTTTGAGATCCGAGCCCGAGACCGGCATTGGCCGCGGCCGTGCTGGCGGTTCAGAACACTGCTTCAGTTTCGTGGGATGAGGTTTGACGTGCTGATGCGGTGGCGGGTTTCGATCAGCCGGACGGCGCCGGATAGTGACCGCATCGAGATCGAGTGCGTCGTGGCCCGGTCCGGGGAGTAGCGCACCCCGCGCAGCAGCTCCCCGTCCGTGACACCCGTCGCGGCCACGAAGACGTTGTCGCTCCGCACCATGTCGTCCAGGGTGAGGACCTTCTCCATGTCGTACCCGGCCTCTCGGGCTCGGCGGCGCTCGTCGTCGTCCCGGGGGTAGAGCCGGCCGTAGAACGCGCCGCCGAGGCACTTCAGGGCACACGCCGCCAGCACACCCTCGGGCGTCCCGCCGATGCCCACCATAAGGTCGACGTTGGTCTCCGGGCTCGCGGCCATAATCGCTCCGGCCACG
>JBKOYU010001055.1:0-2135 GCA_046725575.1 Actinomycetota bacterium
GACCACCACCGACCGCAGCACCTCACCGGCATGCATGGTGTGGAAGGCCTCTTCCACGTCGTCGATTTTGATCCGCTCGGTGACGAACTTCTCCAGCGGCAGGCGACCCTGCTGGTACAGGTCGACGAGCGTCGGAAAATCCCTCTCGGGCAGGCAGTCGCCGTACCACGACGACTTCAGCGCTCCGCCGCGGGAGAAGAAGTCGATCAGCGGCATCTCCAACGTCATGTCCGGCGTCGGAACACCCACCAGCACAACGGTGCCGGCCAGATCACGTGCGTAGAAAGCCTGCCGCCACGTCTCAGGCCGCCCGACCGCGTCGATGACGACGTCCGCGCCGAAGCCGCCGGTCAGCTCCCTCACCGCTTCGATCGTGTCCACCTGGGCAGCGTTGACGATGTGCGTTGCGCCGAGGTCTTTGGCCCACTGCAGTTTCTTGTCGTCGCGGTCGATCGCGATAATCGTTGACGCGCCGGCGAGCCGCGCGCCGACGATGGCAGCGTCGCCGACGCCGCCACATCCGATGACCGCTACTGAGTCCCCGCGCCCGACATTGCCGGTGTTCACCGCGGCCCCCAAACCCGCCATCACTCCGCAGCCGAGCAAACCCACCACGGCAGGATCGGCGGAGGCATCGACCTTCGTGCACTGACCAGCATGCACCAGGGTCTTGTCAGCGAACGCACCGATGCCGAGCGCCGGCGTGAGTTCGGTGCCGTCCTCGAGTGTCATCTTCTGCGTCGCATTGAAGGTGTCGAAGCAGTACTGCGGACGGCCACGCTTGCACGCCCGGCATTGCCCGCACACCGCGCGCCAGTTGAGCACGACGAAGTCGCCCACCTGCACGGAATCGACTCCTGCGCCGACACTTTCGACGAACCCAGCGGCTTCATGCCCGAGCAGGAAGGGGAACTCGTCGTTGATACCGCCTTCGCGGTAGGTCAGGTCGGTGTGGCACACACCGCAGGCGGCGATCTTTACCACCACCTCGCCGGGACCAGGATCAGGGATAGTGATCGTGGCGATCTCGACGGGCTTGCCCTTGGCGCGGACAATGACACCTCGGACCTGCTGCGGCATGTGGACTCCTCACTCCCGGTGTCGGCGCATGATGTGGGCGCGCAAACCGCGCTACCCCACAACCAACATGTGCCATATCAATTTCAAACACATTAATATATCAGCCGTCCACTGGGTAGCCCCTCTTTCGACTGCCGCACAACGATGGGCTCGTCGCCGGTCGAACGGGTGGGCCGCGGCCGAATCGGGGCCGGCCAGACCGCGCAGCGCAGCGGGCATTCGGCCCCTGCGGCAGACCCGCTCGTTACCGGTGATCGATCATTGGTCGGGAGGTCGCCTGCTGCGTCGTCGTAATGGCGTGCGGGATCACCCGTGCCACCTGGGTCACCGAATCCCTCGGCGCCTAGATGACCGTTCGGATCGCCGCCTCGAATCCGGTGACGTGGTCGTGGGCGAGGTGCGCCGCCTTCTCGCCGTCGCCGGCCGCGATAGCGCGCAGCAACGGCCCGTGTTCGCCCACATGGGCGGCGACGGTGGGCAGGCGGTCGAGGAACATGCAGAAGATACGGGTGGCGAGATTGTCGTAGCGCCGCAGCACGTCGCTGAGATGCGGATTGCGCGCCGCGTCGTAGATCGCACGATGAACCGTCAGGTCCCACCGCAGCAACTCGGAGCGCCCAACATGCGTTACGTCGACCCGATCGGTGCGATCGGCCATGTCGATGAGTTCCTTACGCACTGCATCCGGACTCAGCTCGGCGGCGCGGCGCGCGGCGACGGGTTCGAGGTGCGAGCGAATCTCCGAGATATGACCCAAATCCGCGACGTCGACGCCAGTAGCGAATGTGCCACGCCGCGGGTATGAGACGACGAGGCGCTCCACTTCGAGGCGTTTGAGCGCTTCGCGTACTGGGGTTCGGCCGACTCCAAGCTGTTCGGCCAACTCACCTTCGACGATCGCGGCATGCGGGGGAATGTCGAGCATGATCAGCTGATCCTGAATGACCGTATAGGCACGGTCTGCCAGGGGTGTGCTCGACGCCGCCGGGTCACGAACCATGAATTTCATCGTAACCGGCCCGACACGCCTTGACGCCACAGCCGCACTCCAATAA
>JBKOYU010000435.1:0-3445 GCA_046725575.1 Actinomycetota bacterium
TAGATATCCGGTTCTGAATCCGGAAATACGTACTCGTAAATACGTACTCCTCCTCGAAAGGTTCCGCCACATGTCCGCACCCGTCTCTCCAGGCATGTTCCGCACCAACAGCGGCGTCCCGCTGCCGTTGGTCGCTTTACCGCAGGACGACCTTCTGACCGTCAACATCGACCAGATTCCGTTGCTCAAGGACGCTATGGGCCCCGGCATCCACATCCAGCCGCTGCGCCTGGACCCCGAAAAGGGACAGGTGGTCCTCATGGCCACCATGGCGCCCGGTTGCCTCCTGCCCGTCCACTACCACACTGGTACGGCCGAGGTGTGGACGTTCTCGGGCTGCTGGAAGTACGCCGAGTACCCCGACCAGCCCCAGACCGCCGGTTCCTACCTGTACGAGCCTGGCGGCTCGGTGCACACCTTCTACTGCCCCGAGGACAACACCGAGGACACCGTTGTGCTGCTGTGGATGGAAGGCGCGCAAATCGGATTCAACCAGGACGGCACGCTGCACCACATCAACGACGCGACCTCCATTCAGCACGTGACGGAAACCGTGTCGGCGGCACAGGGCACCGGGCCGGTGGGCTACATCCACGGCGGCGCCGCCGGCGTGGTCAGCTCCTGATCGGCGGGATCATGTCACTGGCATTTGACGGCATCCGGGTTCTCGAACTGGGGCAGATCTACAACGGCCCGTATTGCGGGCTTCTGCTCGCACAGTTGGGGGCCGACGTGATCAAAATCGAGCCGCCCGGCGGTGAGCAGCTGCGCTTCCGGTCACACCAGCCGGTCGAGTCCCACGAGTTCGTGATGCTCAATTCCAACAAGCGCAGCGTGGTGCTCGACCTGAAGACCGACGCCGGTCGCCAGGCGCTGCTCGACCTGGTCGAGACCGCCGACGTGCTGATCGAGAACTTCGCGCCCGGCACCATGGAGCGGCTTCAGCTCAGCCCGGAGCGACTCCTCGAGCGCAACCCGCGGCTGATCGTGGCCTCCGGCAAGGGCTACGGGTCCACGGGTCCCTACGCCCACATGTCGGCGATGGACATCACCGTGCAGGCGATGTCGGGCAGCGCCTCGGCCACCGGAGAGTCCGACGGGCCGCCGACCAAGGCCGGAGCCGCGTTCGTGGACTTCTCCGGCGGCATCCACCTGTTCGGGGCGATCAGCGCGGCCCTGTTCCAGCGCGAGCGCACGGGGCGGGGGCAGATCGTGGAGGTGTCGATGCACGACACCATCTATCCGATGTTGGCGTCGAGTCTTGGTGGGCTGCACAACAATCCCGACCGAGAGCTGCCCGAGCGCACCGGTAACCGGCACTCGGGTATGGCGGTTGCACCGTACAACATCTACGAGACCAGCGACGGGTGGCTGGCGATCATCTGCATCTCCGAGCGGCACTGGCACGGTGTGGCAACCGCGCTGGGCCGGCCCGAGCTGATCGACGACCCCAGGTTCGGTACCGAGAAGGACAGAGTCACCAACATCGATGCGGTCGACGACGAGGTGTCTTCGGTCACCAGAACCCGGACACGCGCCGAGCTGGTCCGCGACCTGCAGGCCGCCGGTGTGCCGTGTGCGCCCGTCAAGTCGATCCGTGAGGTCGACAGCGACGAGCACCTGATCCAGCGCGGCATGATCCAGTATGTCGACCACGCGGCGCGGGGACGGGTCCCCGTGCCGGGATGTCCGCTGCGCCTGAGTGATTCGTCGGTCGGCCCGTTGCGGGCCGCACCGCCGCTGGGCCAATCGACAGCGGCCATTCTGGCGGAACTGTCCGGTGAGGAGACCGAGCATGTCGTTCACGCCTGAACCCGGCACACCACTGGCGCATTACTACGACCAAACGCAGCCGCGGATCGGAACCGTTCTGTCGCGGCGCAGCCTCGGCACGCTGGACGCCGTGACGATCGGCCGCTACGCCATGACCATCGGCGCCGCCGACCCGAGCCACTACGACCCGGCGGCCGCACGGTCGGCCGGTTACGCCGACGTCGTCGCACCACCCAACCTGCTCGCCGCGATCGTCGAATGGGGCGTCGGTACTCCGGAATCCCGCCTACAGGTCGACGGAACGCCCGTCGACGGTGAGATGCCACTCGGCGACGGCGACCTCGGGCTGCGCGTGATGGGCGCCGGCGAAGAGATGGAACTGGTCAACCCCGTCACTGCGGGTACGGAGCTGGTGGTCGAAACGACACTCGAGGCGGTCACTCCCAAACAGACTCGGTCCGGCCCGTGCGTGTTCGTCACCACCATCAACACCTTCTGCTCCGCGGAGGGTGCCGTTCTCAACCGCAACCGGCGCACAGTCGTACTGCGCAACCCATTGCAGGAGTCGTCATGACCATCAACTTCCAAGTGGGAGACACGCTCCCACCGCTCAAGCACACGGCCACCCCGCTTCAGTTGTTCCGGTACAGCGCGGTCACGTGGAACCCGCACCGCATCCACTTCGACGAGCCCTACGCACGCGAAGAGGGCCACGCCGGTATCGCACTGCACTCCCATCTCCGGGCGGCGCTCGCGCTGCGCTGCGTCACCGAGGGCCTCGGAACCGGATGGCACGTCGCGAAGATCGCCTACCGCCTGCGCAAGCCCGTGCATGCACCCGCCGATCTGGCCTATACCGCCAGGGTGACGGCGGCCGACGACGACGGCATGACGCTTGAGCTCATCGAGCAGCACCCCTCCGGCGAGGTGGGGTTCGAAGGGACGGCGTGGGTCAGCAAGACTCCGGGAGCGACGACATGACATCAGCACCGGCACGAGGGCAGCGTCCGATCCGCGTCGGCAACTGCTCCGGCTTCTACGGTGACCGCGCTTCGGCGATGGCCGACATGGCCCGAGCCGGCGGCATCGACGTGCTCACCGGTGACTACCTCGCCGAGGTCACGATGCTGATCCTCGGCAAGGCGCGCGCCAAGGACAGCGACAAGGGCTATGCCACCACGTTTCTGCATCATCTCGCGGCGGCACTGGAACATCTTGTCGCGCACGGTATTCGGCTCGTCGTCAACGCCGGAGGGCTCAACCCCGCCGGGCTGGCCGACGCAACCCGAGCCCTGGTCGCCAGCCGCGGTCACGACCTGCGCGTGTCCTACGTCGACGGCGACGATGTGTTCGGTCGCCTCGATGAGCTTCGGCGGGCAGGCCATTCGCTGCCGCACCTGACGAGCGGCGAACCGCTGTCGTCGTGGCCGCATCAGCCCTTGACGGCCAACGCGTATCTCGGCGGCTTTGGCATCGCCAAGGCCCTGGCCCGCGGCGCCGACATCGTCATCACCGGCCGGGTCGCCGACGCCTCCGTGGTCGTCGGTCCCGCCGCCTGGTGGTGGAGTTGGACCCCAAATGACTACGACGCGCTCGCCGGCGCAGTCGCCGCCGGACATGTCATCGAATGCGGGCCTCAAGCGACTGGCGGCAACTTCTCCGGCTTTCGGAC
>JBKOYU010000408.1:0-16859 GCA_046725575.1 Actinomycetota bacterium
ACCGCAGACCGGCCACCCGCTCACGAAGCTCGTCGAGCACGGCGGCGGTCGACTCGCCCGGCAGTAGCCTGCGGTCGGCGACCACGACACATTCGGCCGGCACGATCGAACCGCCCGTACCGCCGTGGATCTGCCCGACGCTCCAGGTCGCCGGCCCCAGCAGCGGGTGGGGCCGCTTCGCCAACTCGGCGTGCAGCCGCTCGATCTCGGCAACCACCGCGGCCGCACCGTAGATCGCGTTCGCGCCGTCATCGGGATTGCCTGCGTGACAAGCTTTTCCGTGAACTTCGATGCGCAGGTACGAAGCGCCGCGAGCACCGATGATGGTCTGCAGGTCGGTTGGCTCCGCGGTCACGCAGCCGAGGAAGGGCCGCTGCACGGACTCGACATAGGCGCGGATCCCTTTGCCGGTCTCCTCTTCGTCGACCAGGGCGGCCAGCTCGACGGGTCCGCTCAGCCCGACGCCGCGCAGTGCCGCCAACGCGGTAAGCGCCGCGGCGAGGCCACCTTTCATGTCGGAGGCGCCGCGGCCGTAGATGCGGCCCTCATGCACTGCAGCGCCGAACGGGTCCGTGGTCCAGCCGTCACCGACCGGAACGACGTCGGTATGACCAAGCAGCAGCAAGCCCGGGCCGGGGCCGGCGTTCAGCGTGATGCGCACGTTGTTGCGGCCCGGCTGCACCGCCGTCTCGACGACGTCCAGCCCCAGTTCGGTTGCAGCACTGCACAATACACGAACCGTCGCCGCCTCCTCGCCGGGCGGATTCTGCCCCGCCGCTCGCACCAGCGACGCCGTCAGCTCGACCAGCGAGCGCTCGTCGATCCTGTCCAGCACCGCCTGCTCAGCGGCCGACACGCCCATCCGGTCAGCCCTTCGCGACCAGGTCGACCGCGCGTCGCAGCCGGGCGACTCCTTCGTGAATCCGGTCCGGCGGTGTCGAGGCGAAGCAGAGCCGCAGCGCGTGGGTGAACCGGCCCGTCGGGGAGAACGCCGGACCCGGGATGAACGCGACGCCCTCGGCCAGCGCCCGCTCGAACAGTTCGGTCGTGTCGACGCCGTTGTCGAGCGTCACCCAACAGAAGAACCCGCCCTCGGGGTCGGTCCACCGCGCGATGTCGCCGAAGCGCTCGCGCAGCGCCACATGCATGGCCTCCTTGCGCCGCTTGTATTCCGCCCGCTGGGTCACCAGGTGGTTCTGCAGATGCCCGCCGGTCAGGAATCCCGTCAGCAGCCGCTGCGCCGGGAGGTTGGTGCACGTGTCCATCGCCTGCTTGGCGTTGATCAGCAGCGGTTGCAGCTCCGGCACGGTGTCCACCCACCCGACGCGCAGACCCGGCGCGACGATCTTCGAGAACGTCCGCACCGAGAACACCAGGGGGTCACCGCCGCCGAGCTCGCGCAGGGTCGGCAGCGGATCGCCCGCGAAGCGCAGCAGACCGTAGGGGTCGTCGTCGAGCACCATCGATCCCCAGGAGCGGGCCAGGTCCAGCAGCCGGTGCCTGCGTTCCAGCGAGAGCGTCACGCCGGACGGGTTCTGAAAGGTCGGGATCGTATAGATGGCCTTGGGCGTGCGACCCGCGGCCGCGACCAGTTCCTCCAGCGCGTCGATGTCCATGCCGTTGTCATCGACCGGGATCTCCAGCAGAGTGGCGCCATAGGACAGAGCAGTCGCGCTGCCGTTCGTGTAGGTCGGGGACTCGACCGTGACGAGATCGCCAGGGTCCACGAAAATCTTGCAGAACAAGTCGAGGCCCTGCATGCCGCCGGCGGTGATCGTCAACCGGTCCGCGGTGGTCTCGTCGCTGGTACCGCGCAGCGCCTGCAGCAGCGCCGCGTGCAATGGCGGATCGCCCTCGGTGGCGGCGTAGTCGTAGGCATGTGGCTCGGCGAGTTCGACGGCCGCGATGGCGGCGAGGATCTCCGATGGCACCGCCTCGGCCGCCGGGCTGCCCATCGCGAACCGGACGACATCGTGAGTCTGCTTGTGCAACAACGACGTACTCGAGTCGATCACCGACCCGACCAGCCCGCTGGCGCGAGCGGCGTACGGCAGGGTTGAGGTCCTCACCTGTCACCTCCAGATCGTGAGTTCATGCGGCAGGTCGGTCAGACGTTCCACCCCGGCGGCGGTGACCACGACCGGCTCGGACAGTTCGTAGCCCCAGTCGTCCATCCACATTCCGAGGATGATGTGGAACGCCATGCCCGCGGCCAACTCGGTCGTCTCCCCGTGCCGCAGGCTCACGGTGCGTTCACCCCAATCGGGCGGGTAACCGATCCCGATCGAGTAGCCGATCCGCGAATCCTTGCGCAACCCGTGAGCCCGGATCACCCGGTCGAACGCCTGGTGCACCGCGCTGCCGGTGACGCCGGGGCGGATCGCTTCCAGGGTGGCGTGCATGGCCTCGGCGACGATCTTCGCGGTCTCGGTGAGCCGGTGCGGAGGGTCGCCGAGCATCACCGTCCGCGCCAGCGGCGCGTGGTATCGGCCGAACGCGCCCGCCAGCTCGATGGTGGTGGCTTCGCCGTCGCGGAAAGGCCGGTCGGTCCAGGTGAGATGTGGGGTCCCAGCCGCGTCGCCGGTCGGCAGCAGCGGCCACAGGGCCGGGTAATCGCCGCCGTGTTCGGGTGTGCCGGTCGCCTGTGCCGCGAGGATCTCGGCGACCAGGTCGCATTGCCGGCGCCCCGGCCAGAGCCCCTCGAGGGCGGTCCGCATGGCGCGTTCCGCAATCGCGCCGGCGATCCGCAGCTGCCCCACCTCGTAGGGAGACTTGACCAGCCGGACCCAGTTCACCAGCTCGGCCGAGTCGACCAGTCGGTTCTTCGGCAGACCGCTAGCGAGGGCGAGGTAACCGCGCGGCGAGAAGAAATGCGCATCACCCTCGACGCCGACCGACTCGCCGACGGGTACCAGCTCGCGAGCCTCGGCGGCGATCCAGTCGAACGGGTGCACATCCGGCCGGTGCACCAGCTCCTCGGGGTAGCCGTGAATCAGTTCCGGTGGCAGGTTGCAGGTGAAGGTCGCGCCGTTCGCGTCCTGCGCCCGGGCGAACAGATGCAGTTCCCCCTCGGCCGGGACGAGGAGGCATTGCGGAGTGTAGAAGGACCAGGCGTTGTACCCGGTCAGGTAGAAGAGGTTCGCCGGATCGCAGACCACCAGCGCGCCAAATGCACGCTGGGCCATGGCTTCTCGTACCCGGCGAAGCCGCTCGGTGTACTCCACCTTGTCGGGGGTCATCGCGCCAGCAGCTGCTGGCCGGGGCCGACGGCCTTGCGGCCGGCGACGGTCAGCGCCGACCACATCGTCACCTGGTTGGCGGTCAGCACCGGCTTGCCGAGCTCGGCCTCCAGCGTGGCGATCACGTCATACGTCGGAAGGTTGGTGCAACTGATGAAAACGGCCTCGGCGTCGGGGCGGTCGGTGTCACGGACGAGTTGGGCGGTGACGTCGTAGGGCACGGTCCAGATGTCGGAGGTCAGGCCGAGCCCGGCCGCCGCGACCACTTCGACGCCCGCCTCGGCGAGATAGCTGCTCAGTCCCGCGGTGAGGTCGGCGGTGTACGGCGTGGCGGTGGCGATCCTGTTGATGTCCAGGTGCCGGAGCGCGGTCAGCAAGGCGCCGCTGGTGGTGACCGCGGCCGGGGCACCGGCCTCCGTCATCGCGGCCACCAGTGCGGCCTCCCCGGCAACGCCACCGACGAAGCTGCCCGATGTGCATGCATAGGCGGTGACCAGCGGGGAGACGGCTTTCAACTCGGTGACGCCGTTGGCAACCACCGCAGGGTCGGAGACCTGGACGACCATCTCCATGGTCACCGCCAGCGGAACGTAGGGCGTCCGGGTCAGGTGGAGGCTGATGTCGTCCGGCACCCAGCGCCACAGTTCCCGATCGAGGGCGAAGTCGTACGGCACGACGACACCGATCCCAGTCTGTTCCAGCGGAGGGGATACAGTCATGGCCCCAGTCTGGGGGGATGCCCGGCCCACCGCAACCGATTGTTGACAATCGGACAGTTTTATTCCTAGCCTCGAACGCGTGCCGACGCCCCGCGAATTCGACCCGGCCGCAGGTGCCACGCTT
This sequence comes from Actinomycetota bacterium, assembly GCA_046725575.1. Classification (GTDB taxonomy): domain Bacteria; phylum Actinomycetota; class Actinomycetes; order Mycobacteriales; family Mycobacteriaceae; genus Mycobacterium. The sequence continues at coordinate 4,083 of JBKOYU010000408.1, forward strand.
GGCGGTGGGCGCCCGGCGGTCGCTGTGCTCTGTGAGCGGGCGACTGACAGGCCGCCGGGGCTTGACGGATTGGACGTGGACTTCCGGTACTGCGCCGCCGACGGGTTGGCCGAGGCGGTTCGCGGGGCGCGCGGATTGCTGCTCTGGGACTTCTTCTCCACCGCGGTCCGTGACGTCTGGGCCGACGCCGGCACCGTCGAATGGATCCACGTTACCGCGGCAGGTGTCGACACCCTGCTGTTCGACGAGCTGAGGGACTCCGACGTCGTGGTGACGAACGCGCACGGCGTGTTCGACCGGCCGATCGCGGAGTACGTGCTTGGCGCGGTGATCGCGTACGCCAAGGACAGCCGCCGCAGCCACGACTTGCAGCGGCGACACCAGTGGCAGCACCGTGAGACACGCCGGATCGCTGGCGCCACCGCCCTCGTGGTGGGCACCGGCGGGATCGGCCGGGAGATCGCACGGCTATTGCGTGCGGCGGGGATGGAGGTCCGCGGCGCGGGCCGCAAACCACGCGCCGACGATCCCGACTTCGGCAAAGTCGTTGCCAGCGGCGACCTTTCGGCCGAAGTCGGCTGGTGCGATCACCTGATCCTGGCTGCGCCGCTGACCGAAGACACCCGCGGCCTCGTCGATGCCGCCGTGCTGAGCGCGATGAAACCGGACGCGCACCTGATCAACATCGCCCGCGGTCCGCTCGTCGACGAGGCTGCCCTGCTCGCAGCGCTCAAAGACGGCCGGATCGGTGCTGCGACACTCGACGTCTTCACCGACGAGCCGCTGCCCGCCGACCACCCGCTGTGGGACGCGCCGAACGCGACGATCACCGCGCACATGTCCGGTGATGTGGTCGGCTGGCGCGACACCCTGGCCGCGCAGTACGCGGAGAACGTCCGGCGTTGGCTTGCCGGCGAACCGTTGCTCAACGTGGTGGACAAGAAGCTTGGCTATATCCCCGGAGCCGGGGCGCCGGCGACATCCAGCCCTGGGGGATCGCCGTGATGATGGCCGTCGACCTCGTCGATGCGTATCGGCGAAGGGAACTGTCGCCGGTCGAGGCCACCCAGGCCGCGCTGGAGGCGATCGACCGGTACGACGAGCGGGTGAATGCCTTCGTGTTGGTGGACGCCGAGGGCGCGCTGGCCGCCGCGAAAGAGTCGGAAGCCCGGTGGCACGCGGGTGAGCCGCTCGGTCCCGGCGATGGCGTGCCGACGTCGATCAAGGACGCGCTTTGGACACGCGGCTGGCCGACCCTGCGCGGCAGCACGCTGATCGACGAAGCGGGTCCCTGGGAAGAGGACGCGCCGAGTGTCGCGAGGCTGCGGGAGACGGGCGCGGTCATCATCGGCAAGACCACCACTCCGGAGTACTCGTGGAAAGGCGTGACCGATTCGTTCCGGCACGGCGTCACCCGCAACCCCTGGGATCCCGGAACAACAGCGGGTGGGTCGAGCGGCGGCAGCGCGGCAGCGGTTGGCCTCGGCATGGGGCCGTGGTCGGTCGGTACGGACGGCGGTGGCTCGGTCCGGATTCCCGCGGGGTTCACCGGCACGGTCGCGCTCAAGCCCACCTACGGGCTGGTCGCGCACTACCCGGCGAGCGCGTTCGGCAGTCTGTCGCACGTCGGACCAATGACGAGGTCGGTGCCGGACTGCGCGGCGCTGCTGGACGTGATCAGTGGCTTCGACGCCCGCGACTGCACGGCCATGCCGACGCCGACGAAGTCGTTCCTGGACGGCCTCGACGACGGGGTTGCCGGCCTGCGGATCGCCTTTTCGCCCAACTTCGGGTTCGTCCACAACGACGCCGAGGTCGACGCGGCGGTTCGGGCCGCCGTTGACGTAATCGCCTCTGCCGGAGCCGAAGTGGACGAGGTCGATCCGGGATTCGCAGATCCTGTCGAGGCGTTTCACGTGCTCTGGTTCTCCGGGGAGGCCCACGTGCTGCGGGCGTATGGCGACATCGAGGAAGCGTGGGCCGACCGGGTCGACCCTGGACTACGGCGGACCGCCGCAACGGGGGCGGCATACTCCGCGGCGGACTACCTCGACGCGACGGCCGTGCGAATGCAACTCGGTGTGTTGATGGGACGGTTCCACCAGACCTACGACGTGCTGCTCAGCCCGACCCTGCCGCTGCCCGCATTCCCTGCAGGACAGGACGTGCCGGACGGTTGGGACTCGCCGGACTGGACGAGTTGGACGCCGTACACCTATCCGTTCAACCTGACCCAGCAGCCGGCCTTGAGTGTGCCGTGCGGGTTCACCTCGGCTGGGCTGCCGATCGGCCTGCAGGTCGTCGGCCCCCGGCACGCCGATGCCTTGGTCCTTCGGGTCGGCCAGGCGTACCAGTCCGCCACCGACTGGCATGTGAGAACCCCAGCACTTATGACTGAGGAGGTTCGATGAGCAGGTACATCACGGTGTCGTTGGACAAGCGCGGCGTGAGTTGCGTCGCCCGGTTGCTCGACAACGAGGCACCCCGGACCTGCGCGGCCGTCTGGGATGCGCTACCGCTGTCGGCGGCGGTGTTCCACGGCAAGTACGCGCGGAATGAAATCTATACTCTGCTACCAGCTTTCGCGCCCAGCGACCCGGGTAAGGAGAACACCACGATCACCCCGATTCCGGGTGACCTGTGCTGGTTCTCGTTCGATTCCGACCAGCTCGGCAACCCGGCATACGGGTATGAGAACACCACAGGGACGGGGACGACGGGCGCGATCGTCGACCTCGCGCTGTTCTACGGGCGGAACAACTTGCTGATCAACGGTGACCAGGGTTGGGTGCCGGGAAACGTCTTCGGTGCTGTTGTCGAGGGACTCGACGAGATGGCCGAGGCCTGCCAGGACCTGTGGATGGGCGGCGTCCGGGGCGAGACCCTGAGCTTCAGTCGCCGCGACTGACCGCGCGTTTCGTAGCCTGGACTCGTGGGCGCTTGGAAAAACGCGACACGATCGGCCCCAATGCGCAGCGTGGTCGGCCGGGCGGCCACCGGCGACGCGTTCGATCTCGATCGATGGGCGCCGTCGGACGCTATGGCCCGATTCGTCGACCACTTCTGGTCGGTCCGCACTACTGGTTGCAGCAGGCCGCACTCGAGATCGAAAGCAGTCCGGGCGTCGACCACGCCGACCTCGCGGTCCGGCTCGGATGGTAAGACCAGGCCCCATTTCATCAACGACTTGCGCATAATGCTGGGCACCACACCGGGCGGATACGCCAGCCAATACGCAGGCTAACGCCCCGAGTCGAAATTGCACTGAGGGCTGTGGTTCCGTCGGCGTCTGGCACAAGAGGAAAATTTCAACGGCCAGCTGGCTACGCTACCGCCGTGGATCCTCGTGACCTCGCCTTCGCCGGTGCCGCGCAGCAGGCACGGATGCTTGCCGACGGCACCATCACGGCGCCCGAGCTGCTGGAGCTGTACCTCGATCGGATCGCACGGCTGGACCGCGAACTGCGCTCCTTCCGCGTCGTGCTCGCCGATTCCGCGCGTCAAGAAGCGGGGATTGCGCAGGACCGGCTGAATTCGGGGGAGCGGCTGCCGCTGCTCGGAGTGCCCATCGCAATCAAGGACGACGTCGACGTCGCCGGCGAGGTGACGACCTACGGGAGCGCCGCGCACGGCCCGGCTCCTACAGAGGACGCCGAAGTGGTGCGGCGGCTGCGAGCCGCGGGTGCGGTCATCATCGGCAAGACCGCGGTCCCCGAAATGATGATCTGGCCGTTCACCGAAACCGTGACGTTCGGCGCGACGCGCAACCCATGGAACACCGACTACGCGCCGGGCGGCAGCAGTGGTGGCAGCGGCGCGGCCGTGGCGGCGGGCTTGGCCGCGATGGCACTGGGTTCGGACGGCATGGGATCGATCCGCATCCCGTCGACGTGGTGCGGGCTGTTCGGGATCAAGCCGCAGCGGGATCGGGTGCCGCTGGCACCGCACGATGACGCGTGGCAGGGGTTGAGCGTCAACGGGCCGCTCGCGCGGACGGTGGAGGACGCGGCGTTGTTCTTGGACGTGACGGCGCCTGGCAATGATTTTGTGGCCGCGGCCAAACGACGGCCGGAGCAGCTGCGGATTGCGTTGAGCACCAAGGCGCCGCCGGGTTTGATTGTGCGCGTCGGGAAGGCCCAGCGAGCGGCGGTTGACGAGGCCGGCGCGCTGCTGCGTGAACGAGGCCATGAGGTGATCGAGCGTGACCCGGACTATCCGCCGACCGCGGTGTATGGACAGGCCTTGCCACGCTACTTCCGAGGCGTGTACGACGACGCCAAGGCGCTCCCGCACCCGGAGCGGCTCGAAGCCAGGACCCGCGGATTCGCGAGGATCGGCGGGCTGTTCTCGGAAAAGCGGATGTCGGCGATCAGGGGAGCGGAAAGCATTGCGGCCGAACGCATTCAGTCGATCTTCGATGACGTCGACGTGGTGATCACGCCCGGCACCGCGCTGGGCCCGTCGCGCATCGGGGCATACCAACGGCGAGGAGCGATCTCGACGCTGACGTTGGTGGCCGCCCGTGTGCCGTTTCAAGCGATGTTCAATGTGACTGGTCAGCCAGCGGCGGTGGTCCCGTGGGACTTGGATGGCAAGGGCATGCCGACGTCAATCCAGTTGGTGGGTAGGCCGTTCGACGAGGCCACACTGCTGTCGCTGGCTGCACAGATCGAGCAGGCGCGGCCGTGGGCGCATCGCCGCCCGGCTGTGTTATGACTCGCCGATAGCCTCCCGCCAGATCGTGAGCTTTTCGTCGTAGCGCATGGTTTGCGCGGGGCTGGTCGACGGCAGCCTGCGATAGCCAAGATCCGGTGCGACGCGGACCAGTCGGTTGAAGTTCTTCTCGGCAGCGGCGCCGTTGAAGAACACTTTCCGAATCCCGGGATGTTCCTCGAACAGTTTTCGAAAGTCGTTGGCTTCCATGCTGTCCGGTTCCACGGCCGAATCCAGGCTGCCCACCCGTCGGCATGACGCCAGCACATCCCACACCGCGACACCGTGCGCACGAAGCGTCGCAACTCGTTCTGAGTAGGGCGCCTCAGCAGCAAATCCGTAGATGTCGCCCATGATCCGCCAGAACCCGTTGCGCGGATTGGCGTAGTACTGCTGCGCGGCCAGCGACATGACACTTGGCATGTTGCCCAGGATCAGCAAGCGCGCATTGCCGCCGAGGATCGGCGGCAGGCCGCGCAGCAGCGAGGACGTCATCAGCTCAAATGATGCACCTCGGCCAGTCCGTACACCGGGGTGGGAATGCCCTCATGTCGCGCTTTCAGCTGCAGTGCTAGATACAGCGAGTAATGCCGCGACTGATGCAGATTCCCGCCGTGGAACCACAGATTCTCCTGCTGCGTCGGCTTCCACATGTTGCGCTGCTCGCCCTCCCACGGGCCGGGATCCTTTGTGGTACCCGATCCCAGACCCCACACCTTGCCGACCTTGTCCGCGACGTCTTGCCCGATCAGGTCCGCCGCCCAGCCGTTCATGGACCCGAAGCCGGTCGCATAGACCACCAGGTCGGCTGGCAGCTCGGTTCTGTCCTCCAAGATCACTGCATTCTCGGTCAGCCGTGAGACCTGTCCGTGCGCCAGCTTGATGCTGCCGTTGGCGATCAGCTCGGACGCACCGACGTCGATGTAGTAGCCCGACCCGCGCCGCAGATACTTCATGAACAGTCCGGAGTCGTCGTCACCCCAATCAAGGTCGAAACCGGCGGCCTCCAGCCGTGAGTAGAAGTGCTTGTCCCGCTCGCGAATTGCGTCATAGATCGGTTTCTGGAAGTCGGCCATTATCCGATACGGCAGCGACGCGAACGTCAGGTCCGCCTTCTCGGTCGTCATACCCGCGGCCACGGCGCGCTCGGAGTACAGATCGCCAAGACCGAGATCCATCAACGAATCCGACTTGACGATGTGCGTCGATGAGCGCTGCACCATCGTCACGTCGACGCCGTTCTCATAGAGCGCCTTGCAGATATCGTGCGCCGAGTTGTTCGAGCCGATCACCACGGCCCGCTTGCCGACGTAGCGGTCGGGGCCCGGATGCGCGCTGGAGTGGTGCTGGTCGCCGCGGAACAGCGCCTGGCCCGGCAACGTCGGCACATTCGGCTTGCCCGACATGCCCGTCGCCAGCACCAGATGCACCGGACGCAACGTCACGCGTTCACCGCTGCGGTCCACCTCGACTGTCCACCGCTTCTCGGATTCGTCGTAGGACGCCGACAGGCAGGTCGTCGAGCTCCAGTACGGAATCTCCATCGCGCGCGTGTAGAACTCCAGCCAGTCGCCGATCTTGTCCTTGGGCGAGAACACCGGCCAGTTCGGCGGGAACGGCAGGTACGGCAGGTGGTCGTACCACACCGGATCGTGCAGGCACAGCGACTTGTAACGCTTGCGCCATTGGTCGCCGGGCCGCTCGTGGCGGTCGACCACGATGGCAGTCACCTGCAGCTGACGCAGTCGTGCGCCGAGCGCGATCCCGCCCTGTCCGCCGCCGACGACCACCACGTACGGCTGCATTGTGTAACCCAGCGACGCCTCCTCCTCGGCGCGTTTCTCCGCCCACGATCGGGTGTCCGGATCGGTGCCGTGCACCGCGCCCAGAACACGCGTCGGGCCCTTGCGTTCCTCGTGGCCCTTGAGTTCCTGCATGGTGGTCAGCAGCGTCCAGGCCTCGTCGCCTCGCAGCCGAAGGTGGCCCACACCTCGTCCGGTGGCGGTCTCGAATTCGATGAAGGCCGACGTGGTGTCACCGTCTTGGGTCGGCGCCTCGCGGGTGCGGAAACCCGACGGGTCGGTGTCGGCCAGACGGGCAGTGAGCATCTCGGCAACGGCGTCGCGCCCTTCGACGGTCTTGATGTTCCAGGTGAAAGCGATGAGGTCACGCCAGAAGCTGTCGACGGCGAACTTCCCGACTGCGCGATCGATGTCGCGCGCGGCCAGCGCGGCTTCGAAGTCGGCGAGCCAGGCGTCGACGCGTTCTTGCGGTGACAACGTGCCCAGCGGGGCGTCAATGGTCTGAGTCATGTGAGCCAGCACACAGCGCGGCCACACGGGTCACAAGAGTTGCAACCCGTTGCAACTCTTACGGGCTGTGCCGCAGGTCACATAGAAACGCTGGCATGAAAGCTGCTGTCTATTGCGGACCCAACAAAGTCGAGGTTGCCGACATCCCGGAGCCCGAGCCGACCGCCGGCACCGTCAAGGTCAAGGTCGGGTTCAACGGCATCTGCGGCACCGATCTGCACGAGTACTACGCCGGGCCCATCTTTGTGCCGACCGAACCGCATCCGTTGACCGGCCGAGCGCTTCCCCTGACGATCGGCCACGAGTTCTCCGGCGTCATCACCGAAGTCGGCGCGGGCGTCACCGACTATCGCGCCGGCGACCGCGTCACCATCGAGCCCATCTACCGGTGCGGACGCTGCGCACCCTGTGTGGCGGGCACCTACAACATCTGCCAGCAGATCGGGTTCCACGGGTTGATGTCTGACGGCGGCATGGCCGAGTACACCGTCGTCCCCACGAACATGCTGCACCGCCTGCCGGACAACGTCTCGCTGAAACTGGGCGCGCTCGTCGAGCCGATGTCCGTCGCCTATCACGCCGCCACGCTTGGCGACGTCGGGCCCGGCGACACCGCGGTCATATTCGGCGCCGGCCCGATCGGCATCGGGTTGTGGTTCGCGCTTCGCGGCAAGGGCCTGGACACCGTCTACGTGGTCGAGCCGTCCGCCACCCGGCGCGCCGCCATCGAGGAGCTCGGTGCCCGCACGCTAGACCCGGCCGACGTCGACGTTGCCGCGTTTGTCGCCGACCACACCGACGGGCGTGGCGCCGACGCGGCGTTCGATGCGGCCGGTGTGGCACCCGCGGTGCAGGCCGCGCTGGCGACCGTCGGCGCCCGCAGGCCCACGATCAGCGTGGCGATCTACGAAAAGCCGCTGACCACCCCGCTGCTGAACCTCGTAATGAACGAGTCCCGCATCCAGGGCTCCCTCTGCTACACGTCCGCCGACTTCGCGGCGGTCATCGACCTGATGGCCCGCGGCATGTACGACACCACCGGCTGGGTGACGCCGATCGCCATCGACAACGTCATCGACGAAGGCTTCGAGGCCCTGCATGCGGGCAAGAAGATGAAAGTTCTCGTCGACCCGGCGAAATAGCGAACGGAGACATTCATGACACTCGAGGGCAAGGTCGCGCTCATCACCGGAGCAGGCCGGGGCATCGGACGAGGGATCGCGCTGCGCCTGGCGCGTGACGGCGCAGACGTCGCCCTGGTTGACGTGGTTCCCGACGGCGTCAATGCGGTTGCCGACGAAGTGGCCGAGATCGGTTCGAAGGCAACGACATTCGTCGCCGATGTCAGCGACCGCCAGCAGGTGTTCGCCGCCGTCGATTACGCGGCGAGTGCCCTGGGCGGCTTCGACGTGATGGTGAACAACGCCGGTATCGCGTTGGTCGGCCCGATCGCCGAGGTCACCCCCGAGGACGCCGCGAGGGTCTGGGCGATCAACGTCGACGGGGTGCTGTGGGGCATCCAGGCCTCCGCCACCAAGTTCAAGGAATTGGGCCGCCCCGGCAAGATCATCAACGCCTCGTCCATCGCCGGCCACGACGGGTTCGCCATGCTCGGCGTCTACAGCGCAAGCAAGTTCGCGGTGCGCGGGCTCACACAGGCGGCGGCCAAGGAGTACGCGGTCGACGGAATCACCGTCAACGCCTACTGCCCGGGCATCGTCGGCACCGACATGTGGGTGGAAATCGACAAGCGGTTCGCCGAACTCACGGGCGCCGCCGAGGGCGAGACGTTCGAACAGTACGCCCGTGGCATCGCGCTGGGCCGCCCGGAAACACCTGATGACGTGGCCGGTTTCGTGGCCTACCTGGCCGGCGCCGACGCCGACTACATGACTGGCCAAGCGGGAATCATCGATGGCGGGCTCGTCTACCGGTAAAACGTAACGAGGGGCACAATCGAGTGATGACCGCTCCCGAACCCGCGGTCGCCGTCGGCGACGACCCACGGCAGTACGCCATGCTGCTGTCGGAGGTCTATGACGCGACCATGGCGGGCCATCGCGCGCCGGCACGACCACGGCAAGTGGTCCAGGAGTCCTGGAATCGATTGCTGGGCAAGGGAATCGACCCCGAACATCACACACCGCCAGACATCGAAACCAGCGGATTGGAAATGCTGCGGCACTCGTCGGGGCTGCTCGCGGTCCTCGACGACGTGTCGAGCGGACTGGAATCCGTGATCGACGACGGTGACAACATCCTGGTGATCGCCGACGCCCGCGGCCGCGTGCTGTGGCGATCCGGTTCGCCGCGCGTGCTCGGTCACGCCGACCGGCTCGGCTTCGTCGAAGGCGCGTCGTGGAGCGAAACCGCGGTCGGCACCAACGCGATCGGCACTGCGTTGGTGTCGCACCGCGCCGTACAACTCTTCTCCGCCGAACATTTCCTGCGCAGCCACCACCCGTGGACGTGTGCCGGTGCACCGATCAAGGACCCGCGCACCGGTCACGTGATCGGCATCGTGGACGTATCGGGCCCCGCGGCGACGGTGCACCCAACGACGATCGCGCTTGTCGATCTGGTTGCGCGGCTGGCGGAGTCGAAACTCCGTGAGGCGCATGACCGCATGCTGAATCGGCTGCGCATGGTGGCCGCGCCGATTCTGGCCCGGATCGCGCGGCCCGCGCTGGCCGTGGACCCCGAAGGCTGGGTGGCCGCCGTCGACTCGCTTCCGCCACACAACCGAATCCTGCTGCCGGAGAACGGTGTACCCGGTCGAGCATGGATTCCGTCGCTAGGCACGTGTGATGTGGAGTCCCTGCCAGGTGGCTGGCTGGTCCGCTTGACCGACGACGCTCAGGCCGGGCCTGCGATCTCGCGGGTCACGCTTGACTTGCGCGACGCCGGCGGGCCGACGCTCGAGATGACGGGCCAGTTCGGCTCCTGGCGGCACCACATTTCGCCCCGGCATGCCGAAATCCTGCACGTGCTGGCCACTCATCGCCAGGGCCGGTCAGCGCCGGAGCTGGCCGCCGATCTGTACGGCGACCGGACCCGGGTTGTCACCGTGCGCGCCGAAATGTCGCGCCTGCGTAGACAATTCGTCGGACTTGTGGTCGCCAGGCCGTACCGCTTCCAGGAATCGACGATCGTCGACGTCTGCTATCCCGATGATATGACTACGTTGCTAGCCTCATCGACCGCTCCGGCCATCCGTGCCGCCCGCGGTATACGTTGAGCCCGTGGCCGAAGACGTCGACATAGAGGGCCTGCTCGACGGCCTTGAGGGGCAGGCGCGCGCCGAAAGGGCCGAGCTTGTCCAATGGCTGCTCGGCAAGGGCTTCAGCGTTGAGCAGATCCGGGGCGAAGTCGCCCCTATGTTGTTGCCGGCCGGTCGCATCGTCGGCAATGACGGCGTGTATGTCTCCGCCCGCCAGATCTGCGATGAAACCGGCATCGATCTGGAGCTGCTGCGGGCGATCCAGCGGGCACTCGGCATGCCCAGGGCCGACGATCCCGATGCGTCCATCCTCCTGCGGGCCGACAGTGAGGCCGCTGCCCGCGCGAAGGTCTTCATCGAAATGGGTCTGAGCCGTGAGCAGGTGATCGCTGTGGCACGGGTGCTCGGACACGGTCTTGCGCAGACGGCCGAAGCCATGCGCCAAGTCGTCCTCGAGGCAGTTATCCAACCCGGCGCCACGGAATTACAGCTCGCGCAGGCCTACGAGGGCTTGGTGCAGCAGGTGTCGCCACTGCTCGGCCCATTATGTGACGACGTGTTGCGCGTACAGCTGCGGCACACGTTGGAGACGGAGGCGATGAGTGTCGCCGAGCGCGCCGCCGGCACCGTTCCTGGCGCACGCAATGTCACCGTGGCGTTTGCCGACCTCGTCGGGTTCACCCGCCTTGGCGAGGCTGTGCCTCCTGAAGAGCTGGAAAACCTGGCCAGCCGGCTGTCTAACCTCGCTCACGACCTCGTCGCGCCACCAGTGCGGTTCATCAAGACGATTGGTGACGCGGTGATGTTGGTCAGCACGGACCCGGTTGCGTTACTGCGGACGGCGCTCGAACTTCTCGACGCCGCAGAGAAATACGACGACTTTCCCCAACTACGGACTGGACTCGCATCCGGATGCGCGGTCAGCCGCGCCGGCGACTGGTTCGGCAGCCCCGTGAACGTGGCCAGCCGGGTGACCGGCGTCGCGCGCCCGGGCACCGTGCTGGTCTCCGAATCCGTCCGAGAGGCGATCGGATCGGCCGACGAGTTTTCGTGGTCCTTTGCGGGCAGCCGCCACCTCAAAGGCGTCAAGGGTGAAGTGAAACTGTTCCGCGCTCGCGTGGCCGACGGGGAATAGTGTTGACGCTGTGGCGGACCTCGATATCGAGGCGTTAGGCCTGCTTGACGGCCTAGAAGGCGAGGCGCGCGAGGAGCGCGCGCAACTGATCGCGTGGCTGCTCGATCGCGGGTTTTCCATCGACCACATCCGTGCGTCCGTCGCGGCACCGCTGATGTTGCCGGCCTACCGGGTGCTCGGCGACGATGGTCAGTTTGTCTCGGCACGCGAGATTTGTGAGTCAACCGGCGTCGAGCTGGAGCTGCTACAGCGTCTGCAGCGCGCCGTCGGCTTGCCCCGGATCGACGATCCCGATGCAGCCGTCTTACTGCGCGCGGATGGAGAGGCGGCAGCGCACGCGAAAATGTTCCTCGACTTGGGCATTGAGCCGGACGACGCGGTTGCTGTCATGCGGGTGCTCGTCGAGAGTCTCGGCCATGCCGCGGCGATCATGCGCGAGGCGGCACTGAAGGCCATCCTGCGACCGGGGGCCACGGAGATCGAGCTTGCCGAGGGCTCCGAGCAGTTGTCCCGCGAGGCGGCTCCGAAGCTTGGACCCATGATGGACGACTTGTTGCGCATGGTGCTGCGCCATTCGTTCGAGATGGAGGCCGTGAACGCCGCCGAGCGGGCTGCTGGCACGCTACCGGGTGCGCGGCCGGTGACCGTTGCGTTCGCCGACCTTGCCGGGTTCACCCGCCTCGGCGAAGCGCTGCCGGCCGAAGAGCTTGAGCATGTGGCGAGTCGGCTGGCCGAACTCGCCCACGACGTGGCTATCACGCCGGTGCGGTTCGTCAAGTCGATCGGCGATGCGGTGATGCTGGTTTCGTTTGAGTCCGCGCCGCTGTTGTCCGCGATGCTCGACTTGGCTGATGCCGCCGGGACAAATGACTTGCCGCGCCTTCGGATTGGGCTCGCGTCGGGGTGTGCGGTCACCCGAGCAGGCGACTGGTTCGGCAGTCCCGTCAATCTCGCAAGCCGCGTGACCGGCGCCGCGCGTCCCGGAACGGTCCTCGTCGCGGAGTCCACGCGGGATGCGGTCGCGAATGCTGGGGGTTTCGACTGGTCCCCGGCCGGTACGCGACGTCTCAAGGGTGTGAGCGGAGAGGTGAAACTCTTCCGCGTCACCCGGAGCGATTCCGCGGCAAGCTGACGACGAAACCTCTTGCGTCACTTTGGTTTCACTGGTTTCAAATCGGCCGTTCTTGTCGGTGGTTCGACCTAATTGATGCGGTGTTCGCCAAGCTCGCCGCACCGGGCATGTGCAACGCCGAGGACGAAAAACCGTGCGTCGATAGCGAGCCCAGCGCGGAAGCGGTGCAGGGTGATGCGCGCAGCCAGGGGCAGCGCAATCACGATGCGCTCAAAGCCATGGGCCGCAGCGTCTTAGCATCGGGCGAGTTGGGACAGCACAACGG
>JBKOYU010000465.1:0-2807 GCA_046725575.1 Actinomycetota bacterium
CGGCGTCGACGGTGCTGGCGTCGCCCTGGTCCAGCCGCACGATCGCATGCCGCGCATTCAAACATGGGCTGCCACAGCGGTATTCGTGCACGACATCGACACCGTCCAGTACGAGGAGCTGCACGAGGGGCCGTGCATCACTTGCATGGAATCGCGGCGGACATGCGTCAGCGGGTCGCTGGGCAGTGACGGGCGGTGGCCGCATTTCGGCGGCAGGGTGGCGCGGATGGCGGTTCATTCTGCGCTGTCGCTGCCGCTGATGGTGGGCGATGAGGTGATCGGCGCGATCAACGCCTATGCCCGCAGCCGCGACGCGTTCGGCGAGCACGCGGTGCAGTTGGGTTCACAGTTCGCCGGGCCCGCGGCCGTGTCGGTGTACAACGCGCAGCTCCTCGCGGCGACGCAGGAGCGAACGAAAGCACTGCAGCGTGCTCTCGACAGCCGGGCGGTGATCGATCAGGCGATCGGAATCATTCGCAGCCGGTCGGGTGTCAGCGCGGAGGTGGCGTTCGACCGGCTCACCCGGCTGAGCCAGACGGAGAACATCAAGCTGTACCTCGTCGCCGAGCGCATGGTGGAGGAAGCGGCGCGCCGGGCACGGGCGCGGCATCGCCATTAAGGCGGGGCGGAGTCGAATTCGGAGAGGGCCGCCAGCAGCGTCGGGCGGACCTGCCGATCGGTCATGAGACGCCGGGACACGTCGGTCAGATGGTCGCCGTGGGTGTGCGCGTAGCTGCGCAGCAGCTGGAATGCCTGCTCGACGGGGATGTCGAGGCTTTCGCGCAGAAAGCCCTTGGCCTGTTCGACGAAGACGCGGCCGGTCAGCGCGGAGCGCAGCTGCTGCATCACGGTCGAGGGCGTGTGCGGGTGTTCCTGCAGTATCGCGACGGACGCGATGTGGGCCAGGCTCTGGCCGACCAGGAGATCGGCGTCGTTGAGTGCGCCGCGTCGGGTACCGAACAGTCCGAGCGTGCCCAGGACGGTGCCGGCGGCGCGCATCGGAACGGCATGCACGGAGGCGAAGCCGGCGTCAAGCGCGGCGGGAACGAACCGCGGCCATCGGTCGGCTTCGGCCCGGAGGTCGGCGACGGAGACCGGCTGACCGGTGAAATAGCAGTCCACACAAGGGCCTTCGTCGGCCTGTAACTGGAACAGTTCCAGTTCGCGCGTTTCCTCGGAGGTCGCCGCGAGCAGGCGAAGCTGCTCGAGCGGGTCGGCGAGCAAGAGCGCCGCCGACTCAACATCGAGAAGGTGGGCGCAACGCTCGGTGAGTCCGGTCAGCAGGTCGACGACGTCGAAGTCGTCGAGCAGGCTGTCGACGAGCGTCACGACCGCGTCCAGTACACGGGTTTCACGAGGGGTTTCGGTCATCTCGCACTCCGTCCTGGGTTTCGTAGGGCGTGCATCAGTCGGCCTCCAGCCTGATGCGCCGGTCGAGGATGTCGCGGGCGACGTCGGTGGAGCTGCGGCCGGTGGCATAGGCGTGGGCGCGCAGCCGCACCAGGGCCTCGGCGGGTTCGACGCCGAGTTGGGCGACCAGCATGCCGGTGGCCTGGCTGACCTCTGCGCGGCTGAGCGCGTGAAGTTCGGCCCAGGCGTTGCTCCGCGGATCGTTGACGGCGGCCTGGAGGTCGTCGTCCAGGAGGTCGAGCAGGGGGACTCCTGCGAGCTCGGCGGCGGCAATGGCGCCGGTGAGACGATCGCCCTCGAGGTGGCCCGGTTGGGTGCGGAAGAGGTCGAGGGCGCCGATGTGCTCGCCGGCCACGAGGACAGGCATGGCGAAGATGCCGTGGATCTGATGGGAGAGCATGGCCGGGCCGTAGATAGGCCAGCGGGTGTCGTCGGGGTCGGCAAGATCGGCGATAAGAATCGGGCTCTTCAAAGCGACGGACTCCAGGCAGGGGCCTTCACCGAGGGTGAACTGCAGTTCGTCGTACATGCGCGCCGGTTCGCCGCTGGATCCAAGCGTTCCGCTGGAGGCGCCGTCGAAGACCAGCGAGATGGCCGCCGCGTCGATATCGAGGAGCACCACGCAGGCCTCGCAGATCCGGTCGGCGGCCTCTACCCCTCGCCGCCCGTCAACAGCGGCGAGGAGTTGGTCGTGGATCGCCACATTTAGCCGAACGAGAATCGGACAACCGTGGCACTGCCCGGCGGTGTAGGTGGGCCGGTCATACCTCCACCCTCCACTAGTCGCGCCGGGATTACGAGTGCTGGCGGCAACCAGCGTTCGTCAGGACAGGGCGCTGCCCCTGCGCCACTCGTTCCACGGCACGCCCCAGTCGCCGTTCTGCTTCAGCTGCAGTGGCGGCCCGCCGGTGTTGCGCACCTCGACGACGTCGCCGGGCACGGAGAAGTCGTAGAACCATTTCGCGTTGTCGCCGTTGAGGTTCAGGCAGCCGTGGCTGGTGTCGGTGTTGCCCTGCGCCCACACCGTCGCGTTGAGCTGGTGCAGGTAGATGCCGTCGGTGCTAATGCGGGTGGCGTACGGGATGGTCGTGCGGTAACCGAGGCGGGAATTGATCGGCAGCCCGAACGTCGAGGAGTCCATGATCACCGGGTTGGCCTTGTCCATTACGGTGTAGACGCCCGGCGGGGTCCAGAAGCTGAGCGTGGTGTCGCCGATGGTTTCGGTGCCGCCCATGCCCATCGAGGTCGGCATGGTCCTGACCAGCTTGCCGTTTTCGAAGACGCTGACTTGTTTGGTGGTGTCGTCGGCGATGGAGACGTGCGAGTCGCCGATGCGGAAGGAGACCTGTCCGTCGTCCTGGCCGTAGAGCCCGTCGCCGAGCGGGGCGCCGTAGATG
>JBKOYU010001005.1:0-6035 GCA_046725575.1 Actinomycetota bacterium
GCCCAGCGGTAAAGGGTTGTTCAATGACGGGTGCAGAGCCGTCATCGACGATGATCACGACATGCGGTAAGCCACCTTCGTCCGGCGGCCTGCAGGCTGTGATCGCCTCTCCGAGGCTGCGGTAGGTGATCCTAGACGGCCCGAGCGTGTCCGCCAGAGGCGGATGCCAATGGTGCGGAAGCCATTTCAGCCAATCCCATTCGGCCTCCGACGTGCGACAGACCACGGCGGCGATCCGGACATCGTCTGGGCTGTGCAGAACCGCCAGCTGACAGACGATGGCGCGCAGCAGCGCCCGTGCGGCAGTCGGATCTCCATCGACGGTGAGCGCCGAGATGGTCCGCAGTGGCACCACTACCGGCACGTCGGCGACCACCGATCTGCGTCGGATCAGCCGCTGCAACGCCGCCGAGGTCACCGGATCCATCCCCAGCTCGGGCCCTACGAGTGTGGTGCAGAGCGGCTGGTCACCGCGGCCGATACGAACGTGGCAGAAGTCGGGATCGTCGATTCGGCGCTCCCACATGCGTCGGCCACCGACCAGGGTCCACAACGCCTCCGGGTCGGGATGTATCCAGTGCAGCGAGCGATGCTGGTCGACGGCGGTCTCGGCGATGGTCTCGTCCAATGCGTCGAGGTAGCCGAGGTAGTCGCGCCGGTCCTCGTTCAGCTGAGCGGTGTGGTTGGCAACCCGGGTTCCGTATGCGAGCGAGCCAACGACCGACGCCAACATCATGACGGGAAAGAACATGAACATGGGACCACGCGTCGTTGCCGCGGCGCCCGAGGCGAAATACAGCGCCATCATGCCGCCGGTGGCGACGAGCATGGCCACCGGCAGCAGGCGGGCAAGCGGATTGGCGGGCAAGGCCTTAGGGACCTCAGGCGGCGCATCCAGCCTGATATCACCCTCGGCCATTGGGGGTGCGGGCAGTCGCGGTTCGCGGGAGAAGTCCATCAGCTGAAGGACGATGCGCGTGCCCGTTTGGTTCCATCCACAGGCCGCGAAATTGCCGCGCAACTGTGCACAGAGGCCGAGTTACGGTGACTGCGCGGGCGTCAAACGGGGGGTGATGCGATGCCTGATCCACTGTGCCGGTTATCGGTTGCGCACGGGCCACACACCGTGGATCTCGCACTGCCGAACGAAACGCCGGTCGGTCTGTTATTGCCGTCGATCGTCGACCTCGTCCACCGAGGCCCCGTGGCCGCCGACGAGGCTCGACAGTGGCAGCTATCGCGCCTCGGCGAGGAGCGGCTCGACTGCGCGATGAGCCTGCATGACAACGGTATTCGCGACGGCGAACTGTTGCTGCTCGCTACGAAGGCGATGCCCGCACCCGTGCGGATCCAAGGCGATCCGTGGCATGCGGTGATCGACACCATTGACACCGGGCCGCCGTCGACAGGGGTTACGGCGGCGGCGGCATGCCTGTGCGTGGCTGTGCTCGGTGCGGCAGCGCTGGTGTGGTCCGGTGTCGTCACACACGCGACCGGCCATCTCATCACCGCAGGCGTCATTGCGACCCCGGCTGCGGCCGGAGCGGTCGCCATGCGACGCGCCCATCCTGATCCGATTCTCTGCGTCGCGTTGAGCGTCATCGCCGTCGTGTTCGCCGCCGCAGCCGGTTTTCTCGCGGTGCCCGCCGGCCCGTCAACGGCCAATGCGTTGCTTGCGGCCGCAGTTGCGTGCTCGACGTCGATCCTGTTGCTCCGCGTCACTCGGTGCGGTGCAGTCTGTTTGACGGCATTAGCGACGTTGACCGCGTTGACGGGTGCGGCTTCGGCCTGCGGTGTCGCCTGGACGTTGCCCGTCTCCACGACGGGTGCGGCGCTCTCTGTGATGTCCCTTGCCACTCTCGGCGTAGCGGCGAGGTTGTCCATCGCGCCGGCCGGGTTGGCGCCCCACGGAGACGATGATGCCGCCTCCGAGACGCTACGCGCTGTCGCTGCTCATCACACCTTGACCGGACTCGTCATCGGGTCGGCGGGTGCTGCGGCGCTCGGTGCGGTGCTCGTCGCGTCGGGTGGTATCCACGGTGGCCGCTCGTGGACTCATGCCGCCGTCTTCGCGGCGGTGGTCGGGCTGGTGATGGTGCTGCGCACCCGCACGCACGTCGACATGCGCCGCCGCATCGCCCTCATCATCGGTGGCCTTGTCGCCACCGCGGCGGGCGTCGCACCCATCGTGGTTTCGATACCAGGACAAGCCTATTGGGTCTGCGTACTCGCTACAGCGATCGGTCTGAGCATGCTGGGTGGCGCGTTTGGCGCGAGGGTCAATCCGCTGACACGTCGCGCGGTCGACGTGTTGGAGTATCTCGCGCTCGCGGCAGTAGTGCCGCTGGCGTGTTGGGTGGCCGGCCTCTACGGGCTGGTTCGTGGTCTGAGCCTGCCATGATGCGAATGGTCAGGCTTTGCGCCGTTGCTGTTCTCGCCACGTTCCCGCTCTGCGCTGGCCCGCCCGCTTTCGCGGTTACGCCGCCGGCGGTCGACGATTCGATGTTGCCGAAGCCTGGCCCACCGGCACCGCCGCAGCCCACCGAGCAGCAAGAGCGTTGCGTGGCAGCACCTCCCACCAGTGCCAACATGCCTGAGGCAGGACAGCTGAAGGGTCTCGACCTGCAGCAGGTTTGGAGGCTCACGCGCGGAGCCGGGCAGACTGTCGCCGTCATCGATACCGGTGTCGCACGCCATCGACTGCTCCCCCACCTCGTTCCCGGCGGCGACTACGTGTCCACCGGCGACGGCACCGACGATTGCGACGGTCACGGCACCGTGGTCGCGGGAATCATTGGCGCAGAGCCGGATTTCGGCAACTCGACGTTCAGCGGCATCGCACCCGATGCCACGATCGTCAGCATTCGTCAATCCAGCAACAAGTTTCGGGCGACAGACGATCCATCCGGGTCCGGCTTCGGCGACGTGGACACGCTCGCGAGCGCCGTCCGCACCGCTGCGGACATGGGCGCGACGGTGATCAACGTGTCCTCCGTCGCGTGCCTGCCCACCGACGGTGGCCTGGACGACCGCCCGCTCGGCGCCGCGTTGGCCTACGCCGTTGACGTCAAGAACGTCGTTGTGGTGGCCGCAGCAGGAAATGTCGGCGGTCCCGGTCAGTGCCCCGAGCAGAATCCCGCGACCGATCCAGCCCGGCCCGGCCAACCGGATTGGGACCGTGTGAGCGTCGTAGTCAGTCCGGCCTGGTACGACGACTACGTGTTGACCGTGGGGTCGGTCGATGCACACGGAGCGGCGTCGTCGTTCAGTCTCGCCGGGCCGTGGGTGGATGTCGCCGCGCCGGGAGAAGGCATCGTGTCGCTGGATCCCGACGGTGAAGGCCTCGTCAGCAGCCTCCCGACGTCCGGCGACCCGACACCCATTGCGGGTACGAGTTATGCAGCGCCGGTGGTGAGCGGCATCGTCGCGTTGGTGCGGTCGCGATCGCCTGAGTTGACCGCGCGGCAGGTCATGCGGCGCATCGAGGACACGGCCCGCCGCCCGACTGCAGGCTGGGATCCGGTTGTGGGGCATGGCGTTGTCGACGCGCTGGCCGCGGTGAGCGGTGATGCGACGACCGCTCCGGATCGTGAGGGTACGCACTCGCGACCAGTGTCGTATCCGGACGCGGCGCCCACTGACCGTGGGGCCCACCAATTCGCCGTCGGGGGGGCCGCGGTGTGTCTCGCGGTATCGGTCGCGACAATCGCAACGACGGCGTCCGCGGCGCGGCTACGACGGTCCCGCGACGCTGTCGCGCGCGATTGACGCGGCGTCCTTGCTCAGCTCCGGTCCGCGCGGCAGCCACGCGAGCACCGGCCATGGCGCAGGCACGGGCGCGCCAACCAGACCGAGGTGCTTGGCGGTGTCCTCGTCGCGAAGTCCGAACACAACGCCTGAATCGTTGAGGAAGTAGAGAGCGCCGGCGCTCGCGTCGTCGCCGGTGATCCCGATCGACCGAACGTAGGCACTGCGACCCTGCGGGACGGAGACGTTGTCGACGTTGGGGCCATCGCCGTCGGCCTGCGCCAGTGGGGCGGCGTCGACTGGCAATGAATTGCCGACCAACACAGTGGTATTGGCCCCCGTCGGGCTGAGCTGCCACCGTGCGCAGACAATCGCGTCATTGGATACACCCCCGCGGTCCGGAAACGCTGAGACGCGCAACGTGTCGAGGATCGGCACGGCCCCGATGACGTCTGGCGCGACGGTCTCGATGTCACGGTCGTTCTGAGAGTCGGCAAAGCGGATGAGGTCCGCGGCAACCTGACCGATCCGTTGCACGCCCTGGGCGAGTAGAACGTAGTACTCCTCGGCGGCCGCACGAGCGACGCGGACCACGCTTCCTACCGGGCGCCCACGAAGCGGGCTCGGTGCGCCGGCGCCGGGAATGTGGGGAACGGCGATGCGAGGCGCCTCCGGCGTCGCGTCCAGTAGAGCGCGCGAAACAGGCCGCGGCGTAACGCCGTCCAGCTTGAGCGCCCGGACGAGGGCGCGGTTGCGCAGGTCCACCTTGGCCCGCCAGCCGTCATACAACAAATAGGTCGTCGCGGCGCTCTCCGAGCGGGGCGTAACGAGAACGCTGCGTCCCGAGGACATCGCGTCACTAGGTACATCGCCAGCGATGATGGTTGTCCTCGTCGCGTCATCGCAGACCGCCCATCCCGATTCGTCCTCGCCAAGCGGAGCATCGATTGTGGCTGGCGCACCAGGGATGCCGACCAGCGGACCACGCTTGGCGTTATTGATTGCCGCCGCGCTCACGGCTTCGGGATTCGCGGGCGTGCCGGCGATCAGTCGAGCGGACGCGAGATTGTGCACCGGATGCACGGTGTCGCCGATGCGTACGTAGAGGGCACCGGAGTCGCGCACCATGATGATCGGCGCGCTTCCGAGGGTGCCCGGCGGCCGAAGGAAGGCCAAGACGGCGCAGGCGGCAACGACGATGACCGCAAGAATGACACCGGATATGAGCGAAAGCGATTGCGCGCGAAGCGGATCGTCGAGCATCCGGATGTCGCCCCGCACCAGCGCATGCTCCATCCGGCGCAGCAGGAATCGATATCCGCCGACATGCAGCCGCGTCGTCGATTGCCGAGCCATAACCCCCCGGCAACCACAGTAACCCGCGGTGGCGAGGCTGAACGACACCAAACGAGCGCCCGCAGCTGACCGTTTCGTTAATATTTCCTGATTGGCGACTCGTCGCGCTAGAACAGATGTAGCGTCCGCTTGCCGTCCCGACCACCGATCGAAAGGGCAATCGAGCATGTCCAACCACTTCACCGGCCTCAGCCTCGGACCACCCCTCGGAGATCAGCGGCTGGATCTGTGCGATCTCTACGCGTTCGTCTCGCCTGCCGACCCGAATCGGACGGTGATCATCATGAACGCCAACCCGCTCGCCGATGCGCTACACCCCGACGCGATTTACCGCGTGGCCATCGACAACGACGGAGATCTGTTGAACGACATCGCTTTCAGCTATGTCTTCTCCGAGCCGGCCGATGGCAAGCAGACGGTCGACGTTTACCTGGCGGCGAACGACGACGCCGAGGAAGTTGAGGCCGTCGGCGAGCAGATCTTCTCGAACGTGCCCGTCTCCTTCGTCGGCGATGAGCCCCACATTGCCACGTCTGGTGACTTCACCTTCTTCGCCGGCGCGCGAAGCGACGCGTTCTTCTTCGACTTCGACGGAGTCAAGAACCTCTTCGACACCTCGGGTAAGCGCAACTTCACCGACTTGACGTTGCCCGGCGAATCACCTTGGACGGGTGTGGATTCCAACACCCAGGCCAATGTCTTCTCCACCGCGATCGAGATGCCGACCAGCTTCCTGGGCGCCGATCCGGACATCGGGATCTGGGGCCGCTGCAGCGTGCGCCGCGAAGGCAAGCTGCTGCACGTCGACCGTGCGGGACACCCGTCGGTCAGCAGCTTCTTCAACACCGATGACACCAAAGAGGAGTACAACGCGAGCGAGCCGGTCAACGACCGGGCGCGGTGGATCGACATGTTCATCCACCAGTTGGGCC
>JBKOYU010000769.1:0-4906 GCA_046725575.1 Actinomycetota bacterium
CATCAGGACCGCCCTGACCGCCCGTGGAGACACCCGCCAGGTCGTCGCCGATCCCAAAGCCCTGTACTGGGGCATCGACATCGAAGAGCGCACCCTTGTTCCCGGTGACGGCGCGACTCTCTTCGAGACCCGTTTCGAGGACTGGATTCTCGAAGCAGCCGCTAAAGCGTAACCGAATCGGCTCTGCGCCAAGCGAATTCGTTGAAGAAGAGCCTCGGCCACAGGTCAGCCTGTGGCCGGAGGCTCTGTGTCACGACGGGAAGGTCTGGCCCGTCACGGTCTGGTCAAGTCGCGAGATAAGAGCGGGAGCACCGGGTTTCAGGCAAGGAGCGTTACAGCGCACTCGGTATTGCGCGCGAGGACTGGGAGGCCCGCCAGCGGGCCACCATCGCGAACTGGGACTGCTTTGGCGCCCCCGCCGCCCTGTTCTGCTACATCGACCGCGACCTGGGCCTGCCCCAATGGGCGGACGTCGGCATGTATCTACAGTCCGTCATGCTGCTGCTGCGCGCCGAAGGGTTGCACAGTTGCCCGCAGATGGCGTGGTCGCAGGTTCGCAAGGCGGTTGCGGAGGTCGTGTCGCCCCCGGACGAGCTCATCCTCTTCTGTGGCATGTCGATCGGGTACGAGGACGCCACAGTGGATTACATTCGAACGGGCCGTGCTCCGCTCGACGAGACGGTCACCTTCATCCAGGAATAGCGCTGAAATCGTGCCTGCGATCAAGATCGGGGCGGACCCGACTCGCAACCGGCCAACCGGTAAGGTTCACTGCAAACAGACGCGGTGGAGTTTATGTCGAGCCAGGGTCGGGGGCAACGTCTGCGCGGTCGCGCCAGCGAATGCGAGACGCTTCGGGGTCTGATCTCGACCGTCCAATCGGGCGCCAGTCAGGTGCTGGTGCTCCGCGGCGAGGCGGGCGTCGGCAAGACTGCATTGCTCGAGTACGTGTCAGGGCTGGCGTCAGGCTTCCGCTGTGTCCAGGTGGCAGGCGTGCAGTCCGACATGGAGCTCGCTTTCGCCGGCCTACAGCAGCTATGCGCACCCCTGCTTAAGCACATCGATGAGCTGCCGGAGCCACAACGCGAGGCACTGAACGTGGCCTTTGGCCGCGGCGTCGGCGCAACGCCCGACCGCTTCCTGGTCGGATTGGCAGTGCTGAGCCTGATGGCCGCCGCCGCCAACGACCAACCCTTGCTCTGCATCATCGATGACGCGCAGTGGCTCGACGAGGTGTCGGTGCAGACGCTTGCATTCGTTGCGCGGCGTCTCTTGGCCGAGCCGGTCGCGTTGGTCTTCGCGGCACGCGATGGCGGCGCCGAGGCGTTGGCCGGGCTGCCGGAACTCGTGATCAGCGGCCTGTCCGACGATGCCGCCCGGAAGCTGCTGGACTCCGTTTTATTGGGGCGGATCGACGGTCGCGTGCGGGACCGCATCGTGGCGGAGACGCGCGGCATCCCGCTGGCCCTGCTCGAGGTGCCTCGAAACGTCTCTGCCGCCGAGCTTGCCGGCGGGTTCTGGAACTCCGGTGCGCGGCGCTCGGCGGGCCAGATCGAGGAAAGCTTCGTGCACCGCATCAAGTCCCTCCCGGCCGACACTCAGCGGTTGTTGCTCGTCGCGGCGGCCGAGCCGGTGGGCGATGCGGCATTGTTTCTTCGTGCGGCGGCGCAGCTGGGTATTCCGGTTGATGCACTGGCGCCGGCTGAAGCCGCCGGAGTGATCGAGTTCGGTCCCCGCATGCGCTTTCACCACCCGTTGGTTCGCTCCGCCGCCTACCGCGCGGCGGATCTGATTGACCGCAGGGAGATACACCGGGCGTTGGCCGACGCAACTGATCCGCAGTCGGATCCCGACCGCCGAGCGTGGCACGCCGCTAACGCCGCGGCCGGACCCGATGATGCGGTGGCGGCGGAGCTGGAAGCCTCAGCCGGTCGGGCCCAAAGCAGGGGCGGTAAAGCTGCGGCGGCAGCGTTCCTAGAACGGGCGACCGTACTGACATCGGACCCGGCCCGACGGGGTGCCAGGGCGCTCGCGGCGGCACAGGCCAAATGGGACGCGGCGGCGCCGGCGGCGGCGCACGAGCTCCTTGCGATAGCCGAGCTCGGGGCACTGTCCGAACTGCAACAGGCCCAGGTCGCTCGCCTGCGCGCCCAGATGGAGTTCGCCCGCCGCCGCGGTGGTGATACCAGTGCGCCCCGGCTCAGCGAAACGGCATCGCAATTGCTCAGCGCCGCCAAGCAATTGGAAAGTCTCGATGACGACCTAGCCAGGGAGACGTATCTCGAGGCGCTCGCCGCCACCATGTACGCCGGGCGACTCGGTGGGCCTGGCGACCTGGCGAATGTGGCCGAGGCTGCACTCGCTGCGATCGGCCGTGTACCGACGCCGCATCGGCCGATCGACCTCCTCTTGAGCGGTATGGCGAATCGGCTCGTCGGTGGCATGCGCGCCGGTTCCGACCCGCTTCGCACCGCGCTGGAGCTGATGTGCACTCAAGCGCAGCAGAACGATGACCAAGCCCTGCGCTGGATGTCGCTGGGCTTGGCCATCGTGCAGGAATCCGCCGTCGGCGAAGTGTGGGACGACGCGATCTACGGTCAACTGGCCACCGACGCGGTTCGCCACGCACGTGACGCCGGTGCGCTGGCTGTCCTTCCACCAGCGCTCGCCTACCGGGCGGGGGTCCACGTGCTGGCAGGCGAGTTCGCCACGGCGGCAACACTTATCGAAGAGGCGGCCTCGATCACCGCAGCGACAGATTACGCGCCGCTGCGGTACCACTCACTGACCCTGGCTGCCTGGCGGGGGATTCCGGCCGACGCGGTCGGCCCGATCGAGGTGGCCGCCGCAGACGCAACCGCCAGAGGTGAAGGCCGTGCGCTCGGTCTGACTGGGTACCTGTCCGCCGTCCTCTACAACGGGCTCGGCCGATACGAGGACGCGTTCGCCGCCGCGCGGGACGGCTGTGAATACGAAGACCTCGGGTTCCACGGTTGGTGTCTGTTCGAACTGGTTGAAGCTGCGACGCGCATCGGAAACAAGGAAATCGCGGTGGACGCCGTGCGGCGGCTCGAAGAACGCGCGGGCACCAGCGGGACCGACTGGGGCTTGGGCGCCTTGGCAAATGCACGAGCACTGGTGGCCGACGATGAGCTCGCGGACAGCCTCTACGCCGAGGCGATCGAACGCTTGGAGCACACCCGCGTCGTCGTGCACCTCGCTCGGACCCACTTGCTCTACGGCGAATGGTTACGCCGCGTGAATCGGCGCGTCGACGCCCGCCGACACCTCAACAACGCACATGAGATGTTCACCCGCATGGGTGCGCAGGCTTTCGCGGAACGTGCTCGGCGGGAGCTGATTGCCACCGGCGAAAAGGTGCGCAAACAGCCGGTCAGCTCGGGTGACGAGCTGACGGCGCAGGAGGCACAGATCGCACGACTGGCCGGAGACGGTCTGACGAATCAGGAGATCGGTGCGCAGCTGTTCATCAGCACGCACACCGTCGAATGGCATCTCAGGAAGGTCTTCGTCAAGCTCGGCATCACGTCGCGCAGGCAGCTCCGCACCGTCTCGTGGGCCAGCTAGACCCGCGCTAGCCTACGACACTCCGTCGTTCACTACGGACTACTGACTACGGACTTCCAAGGGTTCGCTTCACCTCCGCAACCGCGAGTCTGATCTGGACGGCCCGGCATGGTCTCGCACCAGCACAAAGGCACCGCAGCAACTGGAGGTTCATCATGAAGGACACGTCCACGTTGGATCCGGATCTCGCGACGCGCTTCGCCCGTGAGGCCGAGCCGCTCTTCGATGTCCTGATGCGTGGAGCTCGACGACTGACCCGCAGCCAGGCCGACGCCGACGACCTGCTGCAAGACACACTGCTGCACGCATACGCGGGTTTTCACACCTTCCACGAGGGCAGCAACCTCAAGGCGTGGCTCTTCCGGATTCTCTACAACCGGTGGGTGAGCGCGTACCGCTCCAAACAGCGACGCCCATCGGAGATTTCGGTCGACGAGATCACCGAGCGCGACCTGGCCCATAGTGCTGCGAGACTGCCGGCGGGACCACGCTCCGCCGAGGCCGAGGTGCTAGATGCGTTGCCCGACAGCGAAATCAAAGCAGCGATGGATGCCTTGCCCGAGGGATTCCGGACAGCGGTGTACTACGCCGACGTCCAGGGATACACCTTCGCGCAGACCGCCGCGATTCTGGACATCCCACACGGAACCGTCATGTCGCGGGTGTCACGTGGCAGGCAACGGCTGCGCATCGCACTGGCCGACGTCGCATAACCCTGGAGACCCCAATGGAATTGATCAATCAGACAGCGTTGGTCACCGGCGGCAACTAGAGACGGGTCGGCCTTCATCTGCCCACCCGCACGAAGGCCTGGTGTCGGCGACCGGGCCCTTCGCCGCCGCGCTCGCGCAGGGCCGCAGCACCGCGACCGGCCGGCACTTCAACCTTGCTGTTGTGCTCGACGGCGAACCCTCGCCGGACGGCCGACCGATGGGCCGGGCGGTCGCTGAGTCGACCGGGCGTGGTCGGTGCAGTGCCCACACTCGTCCGCTGTCGGGTGCGGGGTCCTGCCGGCCGACGCCTGATCGCCAATCCGAGTCCACGTCTACCGATCGCGGCCGCCGCGCCGTGATGGCCGGTGACCGTTGAGGGATCGGAAGTCTGCTGTTGTAAGGGTTTGCGCCAGTGTTGGGCGCCCCAGCGGCTGCTGTAGGCCGGGTCCACGCCGATCACCGCGATGCTCGACCACGCACAGACCAGCGGCTGTGCAGCGATCGTGGTGGAGAACCTGAACTTCGCCGACGCGCGAGCCGCCGGCCGCGACACTCTTGGCCGCGGGAAACGCGGGAAGCGGCTGCGCCGCACCATCGCCGGTATC
>JBKOYU010000210.1:0-3142 GCA_046725575.1 Actinomycetota bacterium
CCCCGTAGATGACGACGAGTACCAGCAACGCCAGCAGGGCTGCGCATGCGGCGCCGAACCAGATGATGAGCCGGCGGAGTGGGGGGACTGGTGTTCGGTCCATGCGGACCCGTCCCAAAACCGTTGGCCGCCTGAGCCCCCGGGATCGGGATACCAACCGGCGGGTGTGGTCATCGCGGGAGGATATCGCAGGCTCACAGGAAGCCGCGTGACTTTTGCTTAAGCAAACGATCGCGGCGTGCGCGTCACGCGCCCATCAGCATGCGCCACTGATCGAGATTGCCTGCCCGGTACACGTAGTTGGTCCGCTTGACTTCCGATAGCGAGGCGCTCGGCTCTGCCGAATACCAGTGGCCAGGAAACACGGTGGGGTCGCCCGGCAACTGTGCGAGCGCCTGCAGACTGTGATAGATCGCGTCGACGTCGCCGCCCGGAAAGTCGGTGCGTCCGCAGCCCTCGAGGAACAGCGTGTCGCCGGCGACCAGCCGTCCGTCGACCATGAAGCACTGGCTGCCCGGCGTGTGGCCGGGGGTGTGCAGCAGTTCGATGTCGATATCGCCGACGCTGACCTTGTCGCCGTGCTCGTGTGCGGTGAGCTCGGAGCGCGCGATGCCGGTGACGCGTGAAACCCATTCCGCCTCAAGCGAATTGACGTGCACAGGCACGCTGGTCCGCTCCAGCAGCTCGGCGAGGCCCTTGAGCTCGAACCCCATCATCGAACCGCCGACGTGGTCGGGGTGGTGATGGGTCACCAACACGCCCGACAGGTGCATGCCGTCGGCCTCGAGCGTGTCGACCAGATCCTGGGCGGCGTAGGCGGGGTCGATGACGACCGTGTCGCCGGTTGCGCGGTCGCCGATGAGGTAGGCGAAGTTGCGCATCTGCGCTGCGATCATGTCGCCGGCCGCGAAGTCGCGCCCCGAGAGCAGCTGCCGAAAGTAAAGGCGGTCGGTCATGTCTTCAGACTATGTGGCCGCGGTTTTGAGTCGCACCAGGCGGGTGGTGCTGCTCTCGTCGAGGTCCACCAGATCGCTGCGCGAGCGCAGGAAGTCACTGAACGACTTGAAACCCAACGACTTTTCGGAGAATGACGGATCCATCCGCTTCATCTGGGCCTTGACCGCCGAGTTGTGCAGCCAGTCGGCGTCGTCCTTCTCGTGGCCGATCCGCAAGGCGCGCTCGAGTAGACCGGTGGCGGCAGCCTGCGGATCGGGCTGCTCCGGCTCGTCGTCGGGCTCCTGCGATTTGGCGCGCTTGGCGCGTTTCTTCGGCACGGCCACCGGGACGCCGGGGAGCGCGTCGTAGCTGACGAACTCGTCGCACGCAGCCGTCAGCGACCGGCTGATCGAACCGGTGATGCCGATGCCGACGACATATCGGCCGAGGCGCTTACAACGCTGAGCGAGCGCGATGTAGTCGGAGTCGCCGGCGACGATGACCACGTGGGTCAGGTCGGGCAACCGGAACATGTCCTCGACCGCGTCGACCGCCAGCCTGATGTCGGCGCCGTTCTTGGCGTACGCGGCGGCGGGAAAGAGCTGAACGAGATCGACCGCCCGGCCCACCAGCTGGCCCCGGTACGCGGCGTTAATGTCTGCAGACCAGTCGGCGTAGGCCCTGGTCAGCACCAGCGTCCCGAACGATGAGGCGAAGTCGATGATGGCGCCGACGTCGACCGTCGCTTTGGTGAGCCGGTCGGGTTCCTTGTCGAATCCGGCGGTCTTGTCGCGCTGAAAGGAATTGCGGCCGTGTAGCTGGTCGTACCTCGAGATGACGATGTTGTCGAAGTCGAAGTACACCGCCACGCGGGGCGCGCCGGGTTCTGTCACGGTTCCGTCCTACTCCTTGTGCGCCGAAACTGCGCGCAGATCGCCGTTCGGGGGAGTCGGTCGATACGGCCGTCGCGTTCGACGTGCCCGAGGGCACCGACGTGGGGTCCATCGAACTGCACGACGGCGCGTCCTCGAAGGGTGTTACGGTCGGTCTGTACCGCCCAGAGACCTGCGGTTTGGCGCGTCAAACCGCGAGAATGTACCCTCTTTAAGGCCCAACGCACGGTTAGCGCGGGCCGTGGAAAGACGAAGCCCCCTTAGCTCAGTCGGCAGAGCGTTTCCATGGTAAGGAAAAGGTCAACGGTTCGATTCCGTTAGGGGGCTCGATGGACACCTGGGCGAGCGCAGCGACGGGAAAACGGCAGCAAGCGGCGCCCGACATGGCGGTGTAGCTCAGTCGGTTAGAGCGAACGACTCATAATCGTTAGGTCGCCGGTTCGAGTCCGGCCATCGCTACAAGACAACAGAGACATTTCAGAAAGAGGCAGTTGACGTGGCGTCAAGTACAGACGTACGGCCCAAGATCACTTTGGCGTGCGAGGTGTGCAAACACCGTAACTACATCACGAAGAAGAATCGCCGTAACGATCCGGACCGGCTCGAGCTGAAGAAGTTCTGCCCGAACTGCGGCAAGCACCAGGCCCACAAAGAGTCGCGGTAGCGACGGATCTGGCTGGCGCGCCAACTGGGAAGCGTTTGCCGGGCCCGACTAGATAGGCTCACTAACTGTGTCGTTGTCCGAGAAATACGTCGGGATGCATTACCGGCATCCCGACCATTACGTCGTCGGCCGGGAGAAGCTCCGCGAGTACGCGACCGCCGTCAAGAACGACGACCCCGCGTACTACGACGAGGCGGCCGCCGCCGAGCTCGGCCACGACTCGCTGCCTGCGCCGCTGACGTTCATCTCAGTCTTCGGCTACCAGGTGCAGTCGGCATTCTTCGCCAACGCCAACATCGGCGTCACGGACATGCAGATCGTTCAGGTCGACCAGGTACTGAAGTTTCACAAGCCGATTCACGCCGGCGACAAGCTCTACTGCGACGTGTACGTCGACTCCATTCGGCAGTCCCACGGCGCCGACATCATCGTGACCAAGAACGTCGTCACCAACGACAAGGGTGACGTCGTGCAGGAGACGTACACGACCCTGGCGGGTCGTTCTGGTGAGGGAGAAGAGGGTTTTTCAGATGCCATTGCGTGAGTTCGATTCGGTGAAGGTGGGCGACCAGCTTCCCGAGAAAGTGATCCCGCTGACGCGGCAGGACCTGGTCAACTACGCCGGCGTGTCCGGCGACCTCAACCCGAT
>JBKOYU010000046.1:0-2710 GCA_046725575.1 Actinomycetota bacterium
AGCCCTGGCCGGTCATCGTGGTGATCGCCGCGGGTTGGCTCGTCGCCCTCGTGTTGGCGTTCACCGTCGCTGGCCTGCACGAGTGGCGGCCGTTCACGGTGGCTGGCCTGGCCGTCGGCGCGCTCGGCACGTCGATCGTGCTGTGGCAACGCAGCGCCGTGCGCCGCGGATCACGCGGTGCGCAGAGCGGGCTCAGCTGAATTCGACCAAGGAGAGGTAAGAAGATTGCGTTCCGGGTGAACCAGACCAGAACAACGCGATCTGGAGCTACGAGCCGGAGCCGACCGATGCCGGCACCCGCGTCGTGGAAACTCGCCACGCCGAGAACGGCGTGAAGCCGGCGGCCAACATGACGGTCAACGCGTTGTTCGGTGGGGTCCCGAACCTCGAGCGGGAACTTGTCGACGGCATGAACGCGTCACTGTCGCGCATCACGGCCGCCGCGGAACGTTAGTTCTCTGGCTCCACTACGTCCAGCACGCCGTCGTCGAACGGGTCGTACAGCGGAGACCCGCTGCCCGGCGGCTGTGGTGTGTCCGAGTGTGCGCCGCAACCGTATTCGGAGTCGACGACATGCCCATCGGCGGCAAGCTCGTTGGCGCACACCCCGAACATGCTGCCCAGCGCCCCGGCCAACGGAACGTAGAAGCCGCAGTCGCGGCACACGCGACGCGTGGACCTGGCCATCGCCGACCCGGGACCGAAATCGCCGTCGTGCCAGCGTTGTGCGGCGTCGCTGCGGCCCAGCTCGCTGAGTACCTGGCGGCGGCCCAGCCCGACCTCGACGGCGACCTCGTCGACCTGCGGGTCACCGCTGGCCATGTAGCCGGGCACCAGCCGCGGGTCATTGGCTGGCGGCGCCAGCAGATCACCGGGGCTCAGGTCGCCGCGCTTGACGCGCTCCTGCCACGGCACCCACTTGGGCGCCAGCAACGCCGTCGGGCCAGGAACCAACACGACTTCGCTAATCGTGGCGTGGGTCGCGCCGGGGCAGGCGGCCACCACAACGGCCCACTGCCAGCCCCGATAGCCCGGCATGTTGGCCAGGAACCGATGAGTGGCAGCGGTAGGGTCCTCGAAGCTGGCGCCCAGGTACTCGCCCAGGGTGTCCTCGCCGCTGAACTCGATGATCGCCGCGCGCGCCTGCTCGACGGCGCCCATCAGCACCGCCTCCAGGTCGGGGCGATCTTCGGTGTCCACGGTGTCCATCGTTATCAATAGTGCCTGACCCGCGAGCGTCGAGCCACACCGGACACCTGCACGCCCGATACCGCACCGATCGGGGAGAATCGTGGCGTGACCGGATCGCGGCGTGACCACCGGGACCCACGCGGTCGGCGTGAGGATCGCTATTACCCGCCGCGTCCGCCCGCCGATGCCGACGGGGAGCATCCCGGGATGGCGAACTACCCGAGCGACCCCGACGTCGGCGTCGGCTACCGACGGCCGCGTCGTTCCTCCTCGGTGCCGAGCGCCAACCCGTGGCTGCCGCCGCTCGACGATCGCTCCGCCCGCGAGCACCCCTCGGACCCTCCGCCATCGACCGTCGGCGCAGGCGCGGGCCACAAGGTCACCGTCACCCGCGCCGCCGCGCAGCGCAGCCGCGAAATGGGTTCGAAGATGTACGGTTTGGTGCATCGCGCGGCCACCGCCGACGGCGCCGACAAGTCCGGCCTCACCGCGCTGACGTGGCCGGTGGTGGCCAACTTCGCCGTCGACGCGGCGATGGCCGTCGCTCTTGCCAACACGCTCTTTTTCGCCGCGGCGTCCGGGGAGAGCAAGGGCAAGGTCGCGCTGTACCTGCTGATCACCATCGCACCGTTCGCCGTCATCGCCCCGCTGATCGGCCCGGCGCTGGACCGGCTGCAGCACGGCCGCCGCGTCGCGCTGGCCACGTCGTTCATCTTGCGCACCGTGCTGGTGGTGCTGTTGATTGCCAACTACGACGGCGCGACCGGTAGCTACCCATCGTGGGTGCTGTACCCGTGCGCGCTGGGAATGATGGTGCTGTCCAAGTCATTTAGCGTGCTGCGCAGCGCGGTCACACCGCGCGTGCTGCCGCCAACCATCGACCTGGTGCGGGTGAATTCGAGGCTGACGACGTTCGGGTTGCTGGGCGGAACGATGGTCGGCGGGGCGATCGCCGCAGGCGCCGAGTATTTGTTCGGCCTGTTCCATCTGCCCGGCGCGTTGTATGTCATCGTCGCGGTCACGCTCGTCGGCGCGGCGCTGTCGATGCGGATCCCGAAGTGGGTCGAGGTGACCGCGGGCGAGGTCCCCGCCACCCTGTCCTACCACGGCCGCAGCCAAGAGTTGCGCCGCCACCCCGAACACCACAAGCCGCCCGCATCGGCACGACAACCGTTGGGCCGCAACATCATTGCCGCACTGTGGGGCAACTGCACGGTCAAGGTGATGGTCGGATTCCTGTTCCTGTATCCCGCGTTCGTGGCGAAGTCGCACGACGCCAGCGGCTGGGAGCAGCTGCGCATCCTCGGTGTGATCGGCGCGGCGGCGGCGATCGGCAACTTCGCGGGCAACTTCACCAGCGCGCGGCTGAAACTCGGCCACCCGGCACTGCTGGTGGTTCGTTGCACGATCGCGGTCACCACCGTCGCATTGGCTACCGCACTTACCGGCAAGCTGATGGTGGCCGCGATCGCCACCCTGGTGACCTCCGCGGCGGCCGCGATCGCGAAGGCGTCGCTGG
>JBKOYU010000923.1:0-19819 GCA_046725575.1 Actinomycetota bacterium
CGGGGTCAAGCAGAAGCTGCTGGCCGCGCAACGGGCCGGTCTGACAACGGTTTTCATCCCGCAGCGCAACGAGCCTGACCTGGACGACGTCCCGGCCGACGTGCTCGAGTCGCTGGAGGTCAAGCCGATGACCGACGTCGCAGAGATCGTCGCGCTGGCCCTGGAGCCTGCCGCCGAAGCTGCCGCCGCGGCCGCCTGACGCTCCACCGCTGAGACGCAACAGCCCCCCATTTCCGCGTGAAATTGGGGGCTTTTGCGTTTGTTCGGCACATTCCTCATCCGTGCGAAGGCGCATCAAACGCGCCATGCGATTCGTAGTGCTGGACTCTTTCCGGCTTGGTCAGCAGGTAGCGGTCGTCCTCCGGGTAGTACACCGCCCGCTCGACATCGTCGCCGGCGAATCCGCGAATCGCGTCCATCGATGGCCACCAACTCAATGTGATGACCTCCGCGCGTTCGTCGTCCAGATCGCGAATCGCAATTAGCGCGCCGAGATTGCCCGGCGTCGCACGGTAATCGGCGAGGCCGGTGTCGCGCATGTAGGCGACGTATTCGCCGGCCAGTTCCCGGCGAAGCTCGCCCCGCCATTCTCGAAGGATTGTCATAGCCACCCCGATTCAATGGGATTTATCTCGGCCCCGGAAGAGTTCCACACTATCGACGTAGCCGTTCACCGCACAGGCCTGTGAGTCAGCGACCGGGGGCAAGAGTATGACTCGGCCTACACCAAGGTCGGGTTCTGGACGGTGGACGGCATGAATCTAGGTACGCTCACCATCCGCATCGTTCTCGACTGACCTGTGGGCCACGCGCGATACCGTCACGCTGTGGCCTACGACGAAGACCTCGCCAACCGGATCCGCGAGCTCATCGCCGCCGAGCGCGGCGTCGAGGAGAAGCGCATGTTCGGCGGGCTGGCGTTCCTGATCAACGGCAACATGTCCGTCGCCGCCAGTCGCCAAGGAGGCCTGCTGGTGCGGGTCCCGCCCGACGACACCGAGAAGCTACTGCAGCGCGAGCACGTGTCCGCCATGGTGATGGGCGGGCGTGAGCCGCGCGGCTGGCTGCTCGTCGCCGCGGATGGCCTGAAGGCGAAACGGCAGTTGCAGTCCTGGGTCACCCGCGGCGTCGGCTACGCGAAAGGCCTCAAGCCGAAGTAGCGATCAGCCCTTCGGGCGCCACACCCCAAACCGGTTGCCGTGTGGATCCTGCAGGTGGGCGAATTCGAGCGGACCGTTGTCGGTGAACGGAACCACCACCTTCGCGCCGAGGTCTTGGGCCTTCTCGATGGCGGCCTTCACGTCGTCCACCTGGACGTAGAAGATCGCCCACGACGCGCCGCCCATCTCCGTGGTGTCCCACACACCGCCCTTGTCCCCCTCGACCATGCCGTACCCGTTCGACGGGTCGTCGATCTTCCAGTCGAACAGCTGGCCATAGAAGGCTTTCGTCGCGCCCGCGTCGGGCGTACCGATCTCGAAGTAGTTCACAACATTGGACATTGGTGTCCTTCCTCGCGTCGACGGACTTGCATGCTCGTTTATAGACGCCCCCACCGACAGGTTTGCTCGGTGCGAAGCCGGGTACGCACGACCAAATGGCAGATTCGTCGAAGGAGCAGGTGGTCCGGCGGTTGCTCAACAACGCCGGTACCACCTACGCCGAGGAGGCCGGCATCCGGTTGAAAGACCAGCCGATGCCGCTGTTTCAGCTGCTGACGCTGTGCATGCTGGCGAGCAAGCCGATCGACGCGGCGATCGCGATGCAGGCCGCCCGAGAGCTGTTCCGGGCCGGCCTGCGCACCCCGCAGTCAGTCCTGAAGGCCGACCGGGCCGACATGATCAGCGCGTTCGGCCGGGCACACTACGTCCGCTACGACGAAAGCTCGGCGACCCGATTGGTCGACATCGCCGCCGCCGTCCGCGACGACTACGGCGGGGATCTGCGAAAGCTTGCCACCAAGGACGTCAAGGCCACCGTTCGTCTCCTCAAGCAGTTCAACGGAATTGGCGACACCGGCGCCGACATCTTCCTGCGCGAAATCCAGGACGTGTGGACGTGGGCCCGGCCCTACTTCGACAAACGTGCCGTCAGCGCCGCGCGGCAACTCGGCCTGCCCGCCGACCCCGACGAGCTCGGTGCACTCGCGCCGCGAAACAACTCCAAACTGGCCGCGGCTCTCGTTCGGGTTTCGCTTGACGACGAGCTGCGCGCAAAAGTCACATCCCAGCGATGATCAAGATCGGCACCTCGGGGTGGTCCTACGACCACTGGGCCGACGTGCTGTATCGGCCCGGGCTGCCCGTCGCCAAGCGGCTGGCCCGCTACGTCGAGGAGTTTGACACCGTCGAACTCAACGCGAGCTTCTACCGCTGGCCGAAGGACGCCACGCTCGCCGGATGGCGAGAGCGGCTGCCCACTGGTTTCACCATGTCGGTCAAGGCGCACCGCGGGCTGACGCACTACCGGCGGTTGGGTTCACCGGAACAGTGGGTGGAGCGGTTCGACCGGTGTTGGAGGGCACTGGGCGATCGGCGGGAGGCGCTGCTCGTGCAGCTGCATCCGGCGATGGAACGCGACGACGCGCGGCTCGACCACTTCTTGAACGTGATGCCCGACTGGATTCCGGTCGCGATGGAGCTGCGCCACCCGTCGTGGGATGACCCGGCCGTTTACGCGATGCTGGAACGACACCACGCCGCATATGTGGTCATGAGCGGTGCCAAGGTGGCGACGATTCCCCGTGCCACCGCCGATCTGGTGTATGTGCGGATGCACGGACCTGCCCAGGACTCGATGTATCACGGGTCGTACCCCGACAGGGAGTTGCGCGAGTGGGCCGGCCGGGTCGCCGAATGGCACGGCGAAGGTCGGCGGGTGCTTGTGTACTTCAACAACGACCTCGGCGGCCACGCCATCCGCAACGCCAGAAAGCTCAAGGAACTGCTGGCGGCGCGGGTCGGCTGAAGCGGCGGTGCAATTGCTGTCTGGATCCGCCGAGGATTCGGCCAATCTCGCCCCATGAAAGCCCCGCCTCGCGGGCTCCGCGTACGGCGTCGGCGTATCGGGTGTGGGCACGCGCGAGGTCGTCGCGGGTTGCGGACAGCTCCCGCAGGCTCGCACCGCTCCAGATGTCCGCGAGGACGAGATCCGGCGTGTCTGGTGTGATTGGCTTGAGCTGCGCCCGTGCGAGCTCCTCCTCGACGCCGCGGCGGATAGCGGCGAGCTCAGGGTCATCGGCCCACCAGGGCTTGGGACCGTCCATCGGAGCACCACCCTTTCTGCGGGCGTCATCAACTGATGACACTCGCGAGAAGCATGCCCTGACGCTGTGACAAGTTGGACGGGTGCTGGCCTCCCGCGGCGCACAACCCTTTCTGCGGGCGTCATCAATTGATGACACTCTGGAGAAGCATGCATCTCGCCTGTGACGATCCCGCGGCGAGTAGGCTCAGACGACATGACAACGTCGTCCACTTTCGCCATCGTCGGCGGCGGCCTCGCCGGTGCCAAGGCCGCAGAAGCATTGCGCGACAACGATTTCGACGGTCACGTCGTGTTGTTTGCCGCGGAGGAACATCTGCCCTACGAGCGTCCGCCGCTGTCCAAGGAGTACCTGGCGGGCAAGAAGGAACTCGGTGACTTCACCACCGCCTCCTCGGCCTGGTATCGCGATCACCACGTCGAGCTGCAGCTCGGCACCGA
Source organism: Actinomycetota bacterium (assembly GCA_046725575.1). Taxonomy (GTDB): domain Bacteria; phylum Actinomycetota; class Actinomycetes; order Mycobacteriales; family Mycobacteriaceae; genus Mycobacterium. The sequence goes on from JBKOYU010000923.1 coordinate 3,706, forward strand.
GGTAACCGCGATTGATCCCAGCGCCCACACCGTCTCCCTGCCCGACGGCAGCACCGTGCGTTACGACAAGCTCCTGCTGGCCACCGGCTCGCAGCCGCGCCGCCCGCCGATCCCCGGCGCTGACGCCGACGGCGTGCACTACCTGCGCACAATCGACGATGCCGATGCACTGAATTCAGCACTGGCCGAGGGCTCTTCGCTGGCCGTGGTCGGCGGCGGCTGGATCGGCCTCGAGGTTACCGCCGGTGCCCGAGACCGCGGCGTCAACGTCACCGTCGTCGAAATGGCGGAGCTTCCGCTGATGGCCGCGCTCGGCCGCGAGGTCGGCGAGGTGTTCGCCACGCTGCACCGCGAGCACGGCGTCGACCTTCGGCTCGGAGCAACCGTGCAGGAAATCACGACCGCAGGCGGCAAAGCGACCGGGCTGAAGCTCGGCGACGGGTCCACCGTCGACGCCGACGCCGTTCTTGTCGCGGTCGGCGCGGCCCCCAACACCACACTTGCGGAAGCGGCGGGCCTGGCCCTCGGCGACGGCGGAGTGCTGGTCGATTCGTCGCTGCGCACCAGCGATGCCGACATCTTCGCCGTCGGTGACATCGCCGCCGCCGAGCACCCGCTGTTCGACACCCGCATCCGCACCGAGCATTGGGCCAACGCGCTCAAGCAGCCCGCCGTCGCCGCGGCCGGGATGCTCGGCAAGTCGGCCGAATACGACGAACTCCCCTACTTCTTCACCGATCAGTACGACCTCGGCATGGAGTACGTCGGGCACGCGCCCAACTACGCGAAAGTGGTGTTCCGCGGCGACGTCGATAAGCGCGAGTTCACCGCGTTCTGGCTCGACGGCGACGACCGGGTGCTGGCCGGGATGAACGTGAACATCTGGGAAGGACTCGACGACATCAAGGAGATGATCCGGTCCCGCGCCACGTTGGGTGCCGCTTGATCCGCCAACGCCTTGGCGCGTTCTCAGCGGTCGTCATGCTCGTCGCCGGCTGCTCCGACGCAACCGTGATCAACACAGGCGAGCCGCCGCCCCAGACGGCCACCGCCGCGCCATCCGCGGCACCGTCGACACCGCCGAGCAACGCGCACCTGGTCAACGCGTTCGACTACGTCGGGCACGTCGGCGACATCACGGGTTACTACTTCTCCACACCGAGCGCGAAGTGGCGGTGCGCGATTCTGGCGCACACCAAGGCGGGCTGTCAGGCGTCGAGCAGCTGGCAGTCCGGCTTAGGCGTGGAGGGCGAGCCGGACTCGACGAACGCGATCGTCGTCGACCGAGACGGTGACCCGCGGTTCGTCGCGCTGGAACAGCCGGAGTTCTGGCTGGACCCCGGCCCAGCCAAGGCGTTGCAGTTCAACAGGATCCTCGCCGCGGCCGGGTTTCGCTGCAACGTGCAGGAGTCCGGCGTGTCCTGCCAGAGCGAGTCAAGCGGAAAGGGCTTCACGTTCTCCGCGGACGGATTCACGCGGCAGTACACGGACGTGCCCGCGGGCGCGCCCTAACCGTCGAGGATGCGGCGATGCAGCGCCGAAAGTCGTTGCAGCTGATCGGTAATGGTGCCCGACGGTTGCGGCCGCGTGTACGACGAATCGCCGTCGTCGTCGGTGACGGCCTCGAAATGCCGGGGATCGGCGGGATCGACCCGCAGCCGGATCATCGACCCTTCATCGGGGATGTTGCCGATCATGAAGCGGCCCTTGTACTTTGCCTCGTACGGCGCGACGCCGTCGGACCGCTCGATGCGCAGCAGCAGCAGTAGCCCGACCGTCCGCAACTTCACGGCGTTACGCTAGCGCGCCCGAAGCCGTCACGATGCGCTGGCGACGGCTTCCTTCCTGTCCTCGGCGGGGTGTTCCTCGTCGAGCGGTTCAACCGTCTGGCCGCGCAACACCTTCCGCATTCGGTCCGTGTCGAGCTGGCCTTCCCATCGCGCCACCACCAGTGTCGCCACACAATTGCCCAGCAGGTTCACCGAGACCCGCATCGAGTCCATGATGCGGTCGGCCCCGCACGGTGTGGGGCAGTTCGGCGTCGCCGGTCTTCTTGGCCACTGCCTCCGCGCCGGTCGCCAGCGTATGCGGGTCGATGTTGAAACACGTGCCTGGCTTGACGACGTTTCCGATGACCAACCCGAACAGCAGCGCGAACGTCGTGACGACCTCGAAGTAGATCAGCCCTTTGACCCCGATTCGGCCCACCGATTTGAGGTCGCCCACATGGGCGATGCCGATCACGACCGTGCAGAAGATGATCGGGGCGATCAGCATCTTGATGAGCTTGATGAACGCGTCGGCCAGCGGCTTGAGGCGGCGCCGAATGTGGGCCAGAGCCAACCGACGGCGATGCCCGTCACGATCGCGACCAGGAGCTGGACGAACAGCGACGAGCACCAGCGCTTGCGCGGGACTTCCTCGATTCGGACGTCTGTCATTCGCAACACGTAAGCGACACCATGTGTCGTAACGATGAGGTAGTCGTTACCGACGTGGTACACGGATCTGGGAAGGGCGAACCGGCATGAGGATCGAGACAGGGCAGGTCGCCGTGGTGACGGGCGGCACCAGCGGCATCGGCTTCGCGATCGCGGACGCGCTGGTGCGGCGCGGCGTGAACGTGATGATCGCCGACATCCGTGAGGACGCGATTCCGGCCGCGGTCGACGCGCTGGCCGGTCAGCGGGGGCATGCGGCGGGCGTGTGGGCGGACGTCAGCGTCGACGCTGACCTCGACGCACTGGCTGACGAGACCGTTGAACGGTTCGGCCGTGTCGATCTCGTCTGCAACAACGCCGGGGTGGTGTGTGAACAGGCGCCGACGTGGGAACAGCGACCCGGGACGTGGCGGTGGCTGATCGACGTCAAGCTGATGGGTGTGGTCAACGGCGTGCGCACCTTCGCCCCGTTGCTCATCGCGCAGGGCTCCGGCCATTTCCTGAACACCGCCTCGGCAGGCGGGTTGATGGCGCTGCCCACGCTGGCGCCCTACGCCGCGACCATGCATGCGGTCGTCGGGCTGACCGAGACGCTCAACGCCGAACTGCGCGCGGTGTCAAACCTTTTGGGTGCGACGGTGTTGTGCCCCGGGATGGTGGACACGCCTCTGGGCGCGAATTCGGCGCGACTGGTTCCGCCGGGTGCGGCCGCGACACCCGATCACGCGGGTGGCATGCCGGCCGGCGCGATCAGCCCCGCCGTGGTGGCGCAGGCCGCCATCGAAGCCGTCGAGGCGGACCGGGTGCACGCCATCGTCGGCCCCGGTACGGAGGCGGTGGTGCGGCAGCGCGTGGACGGCCTGCTGGCCGACCTGGGTTAGAGCAGTGTCGCGGTGCCGTCGGTATTGACCTGCACCTTGACGCCCGCGATGTCGTCGCGAATGGTGGCGTCGGCCTCCGCCGGGTCGGGGATCACCGCGAGCACCCGTGCGTCGTCGGGTGTGCGCACGGCCAGGAAGGCCTTTTCTGCGGAGCCGGTCCGGCTGAACGGTGTGGTCCAGCACTCGACCGTGCCGACACCCGACCATTCGACTATGGCATCACGGGTCGGTTCCCGGTCGACGTCGGATTGCACGTCTTCCCAACGGAACTCGCGGCCTGGTGGCTCGGTGCCGTACACGCCGAAGCTGTGCTTGGTCAGGTAGCCGCCGTTGGCGGTGATGAAGCCGCGCTGGCCGGGGTTGGCGACCAGGCGCTCGGCCATCGTGGCTATCGAGTGGGTGACGTAGTTGTTCCACGGCCCGCCGGCAAAGGTCAGGCCGCCGGTCACCGTCAGCGGCCTGCCCGGGTCGCCGACCGGCAGCCCCAATTCGTTGGCGGCCACCTGCACCGCGGACGGGAAGCACGAGTAGACGTCGACCAAGTCGAGGTCGTCGGCGCCAACGCCGGCCAGTTGCAGCGCCCGTTGACCCGCGATCCTGATCGCAGGCGAGCGGTAGAACTCCGCCCGCTCGCCGATGGCGTAGGTGTCGTGCGCATCGGTGCCCGCGTACGGGAAAACCCAACGGTCCGAAGGGACTTGCAGGTATGTCGCCTTCTCCACCGTGGTGAGCACCAGCGCAGCACCCTGATCGACCATGTTGTTCGAGTTCATCAGCTTGGTGTACGGCCAGCTGATCACCCGGTTCCGGGGACTGGCTTGCCAGATCTGGTGCGGCGCCAACGGCTCACGGCTCCACGCATGCGGATTCTTCGCCGCCACCCCGCTGAACTGCGACCACAGCTCGCCGATGCGGCGCAGGTGCTCGTCCGCGGACTCGCCATTGGCGATCCGCAGGGCCTGCTCGAACATCGGATAGACATAGGCAGGCCTGTCCAGTTTGATCCGGAGCTCCGCGGGTCCTGCCATCGGCACGCCGTCGTCGGCACCCGCGGCCATCGGAACCGATTCATCTTGACTCGTCCAGTCGGGCTTGGCGCCGCTTGCACGCAATCGCGTTCGGGTACGCCAGGTTTCGGCCCCGGCGATCAGCACCGCGTCGGTGCGGCCGGCCTGGATGTCCAGGCATGCCTGGTTGACAAGCGTCTGCGGGACGTTGCCGCCGACACCCGTGTAGCGGGTCGCGGCGTTCTTCGCGCGCAGGCGCTGGGCCAGCAGCAACCCTGGATCTCGGTAGCGCCAGGACAGCACGCTCACGACACGGATCGAGTCGACGGCCTCGAGCACCCGCGGATCCGCGGCGGCGCGGGCGGCGGCCACCATCACGTCCACGGGTTCCACCCCTGGATGGTCGTCGTGCTGGTTGACCTGGCCGTAGCCGATGAGTACCGGCGTCCTGGGGTCGATGGGCATGGGTTCTAGTTTGACGGGCCGACCCGGTAGCTCGATTTCAGGGTCTGGTATGTGAACAAGGCTCCTTCGGCGATCAGCCGATCGGTCTCGTCGGCGTCCATGGCGAGCAGCTTCTGGCAGATTTCGCGCGTGTGCTCACCGGGCATCGGCGCGGGCCGAAGCTCGGCGGGCGGAATGTGTCGGTAGGGCGCCGGGCCGGTCTCCGTGGGCATCGGCGCGTCGAAGAGCGGATGGGGCATGTCGCTGAACACTTTTCGAAACATGATCTGCGGGTCCGCCAGCACATCGACGGCCCGGTTCATCGGCGCGGCGGGCACGCCTGCGCGCTGCAGCACATCGGCGACGAGGGTCTTGTCCCGGCGCGACGTCCACTCCGAAACCGCGGCGATGAGCTCGGCGCGGTCACGCGGAAGAACGTCACGACCCATCGCCGCGGCGATCGCATCCCGATCGGTGTCCGATCGCAGCGATATCACGCACCACTCGTCGTCGCCTTCGCACGGATAGACCGCATGGACCGCGGGATCGTCGGCCACCGGCAGGCGGGCGGCGCGGGCGGCCTCGGCGACATACGCGGTCGCGAGCTGGTTCACCGCCGCTTCGGCCTGCGAAATATGCACGTGCGCACCGGTTCCGGTGTGTTCACGGCCGATGACCGCCGCAAGCGCGGCGATCGCGGTGATCCTGGCCGCGGCGTGATCGGGGAAGATCGTGGTGGCATCGAAAAAAGGAGAGGAGAAGCTTCCTTCCGATTTCGCGTCCTCGGACGTCCACAGCCAGGTGACCCCGGTGGTGGCCCGCACCAGCGGGCCGTATCCCATCCGCGCGCTCCACGGGCCGCTGGCCCCGAATGCGCTGCTCTCGGCGAGCACGATGCGCGGGTTGATCTCGCGCAGGCGGTCGTATGAAAACCCCAGCGACGCAAGAGTCCCCGGCTTGAAGTTGGCGAACACCGCGTCGGCGCCGGCAACCAGTTTCTCGAACAGCGCGGCACCCGACGGCTGCCGCAGGTCCAGGCCGAGGCTGTACTCATTGCGGTGGGACAACGCCCAGGACCTGCTCATCACCTGCCCGGGCGGCGTCTGGCGCAGGCCGTCGGGATACGCGGCGCTCTCGATCTTGATGACCTCCGCTCCGAGGTCGGCGAACAGCCGGCCCAGCTCCCCGCCGGCCACGATCACGCCGAGGTCGAGAATCCGCATCCCGTCAAACGGCCGGTCCCCCGCGCCGCCTACCACCCGCGCGTCGGAACGTGGTGTCGCCCAGGAGGTTTCGTCCGCGCCGAGGGATGGTGCGGGGCTCGTGTACCCGGCATGCTCACCGTCGACGACGAACGGCCCCACCGGCACGGACACGCCCACGCCGGCGCCGAGTTCGACGTCGGCCAGCGCCCCGACGGCACGGAAGTGCTCCGACGACAAGGCCTGCGCGGGTGTGAGCACCGCGGCGATCGGTACCCCGCGACGTTGCCCCTCGGCCACCAGGTCGTCCATCGTCTGCGCAGCGAACAGCTCCGCGATGGCCTCGTTGAGTTCGCGTGACGCCGCGTATCGGGCCGCGATGGTGTCGAACTTCGGATCAGCGAGCCGCTCGGGCTCACCCAGCCACGCGCGCATCCCCCGCCACTGCCGCGGCGACAGCAGGCAGATCCGCACGTATCCGTCTTCGCACGGAAAGATCGGGTAAATCTGCTGGTTTCGCGGCCTTCCCCGCCACAGCTCGCTGGACCGCTTCAGCCCGACAGCCGCCTGGCCTTCGGCTCCGAACGGCGGATCGAGTGACTGCACGACCGCCTCGAACCGCGAAAAGTCGATGTATTCACCTGTGCCGCAACGTAACCGGTGATAGTGGGCGGCAAGGGCGGCCCACGCGGCCTGCACGGCCGCGGTCGCCGACGCGACCCCCAGCGGCGGCAGCACCGGTGTTCCCGACGTCGGCCCGGTGCGCGACAACGCCGTCGACAGCGCGTACAGCACCGGGTCGGTCGCCTGCCACGAGGCGTATGGGCCTGCTGTCCCGAAATCGGTCACCGACAACGCAACCAGATGGCCGAACCGCTCGGCCAGCGCTGCGCACGATGTGCCGAACGCGGCCGCCCGATTGCCGCCGTCCACCACGATGTCGGCCGTGCCGGCCAGCTCGGCCAGGCGGTCACGGTCGGCCGCACGATCGGGATCGAGCACCGCGCTGCGCTTGTTGGCGTTGTGCAGTGCGAACGGAATGCTTGCGCCGGCCGCACTGGGAAGCGCTTGGCGCGCCGGGCTTCCCCTCGGTGGTTCGATCTTGAGCACGTCGGCGCCGAGATCGGCGAACAACCGGCTCACGGCGTCGGATTCGGCGCCACCGAGATCGAGCACGCGAAGCCGCTCGAGTGGTCCATTCCTCACCGGGCCAGCAGCCGTTCCACCCACTCCAGGTGGGCGTCGGTACCAGTAGCGACGTACATGAGGTCGACGAATGCGTCGGGGTAGCCGTTGTCGGCCAGCACCCGCCGGGCGTCGGCGACTTTGTCCACCGCAGTGCCTTCGGCGACGTTGACCCGCACGTACGCATGGATCACCGACGGGTCACGCCCCGCCGCGCGGGCCGCGTCGTCGATGGTCTGCCGCTGCCAGTTGAGCATGGCCAGGCTGACGCCGCCTGGCACGTTGACCCCGGCCATCCAGCCGTCGGCGCGCTCACCGATGCGCTTGAGCCCGGCAGGCGTGAATGCGCCGAGATAGATCGGCGGATGCGGCCGCTGGACCGGTTTGAGGTCCACCCACGATTCTCCGACCGTCCAGCGCTCACCCTCGTGCCGGACCGGGTTGGCGGTCCACAGCGCGTCGAGCGCGTCCAGGAGTTCGTCGAGTTGCGCGCCGCGGCGGCGAAACGGCGCACCGGCGGCCTGGTACTCCTCAGGAGACCAGCCAATACCGAATCCGGGCAGCAGCCGACCACCACTGATCACGTCGATACTCGTCAATTGCCGGGCCAGCTGAACGGGCGGGTACCACGGCGCGACGAACACGCTGCTGCCCAGCCGCACGCTGGTGGTCGCGGTCGCGGCCACCGTCAACGCGATGAACGGATCCAGGTTGGTGCGGAACTGCTCGGGGATGGTGTCCTTGCCGACGTAGCCCACCGTCGGATTGACCGCGGCCAGCAGCCGGTCCCCTACCCACAGGCTGTCGGCGCCGAGTTGTTCGGCCGTCGACGCGAAGCGGGCAAGCTCTCCGACTTCCAGGTGGGCGGACTTTCCGAACTGCGGCACCGCGAATCCCAGCACGACCGTCAGGCTAGTGCTTGAGGTCTCACGATTCGGGTACAAGGGCATCACGCGCCGTTCACCCGTCGAGACGATGATGATGCAGATGACCGCCCAAGCCCTCTCCCCGACGCTGTCCGACAGCGAACTCGAACTGATCAACGCGTACTGGCGGGCCGCCAATTACCTGTCGGTGGGCCAGATCTACCTGCTGGACAACCCGTTGCTGCGCGAACCGCTCGCGCCCGAACACATCAAGCCGCGCCTGCTCGGACACTGGGGCACCACGCCAGGGCTGAACCTCATCTACGCCCACCTCAACCGCGTCATTCGGCATCGCGACCTCAACGTCATCTACATCGCTGGCCCCGGTCACGGCGGTCCCGGTCTGGTGGCCAACGCCTATCTGGAGGGCACATACAGCGAGGTGTATTCGGGCATCGAAGAGGACGTCGACGGGCTGCGAAAGTTGTTCCGCCAGTTCTCATTTCCCGGTGGAGTGCCCAGCCACGTCGCCGCCGAGACACCGGGGTCGATCCATGAAGGCGGCGAGCTGGGTTATGCGCTGGTGCACGCCTACGGCGCCGCGTTCGACAACCCGGATCTGGTGGTCGCGTGCGTGATCGGCGACGGCGAGGCCGAAACCGGGCCGCTGGCCGCCAGCTGGCATTCCAACAAGTTCCTCAACCCCGTGACAGACGGCGCGGTGCTGCCGATCCTGCACCTCAACGGGTACAAGATAGCCAACCCGACGGTGCTGGCCCGCATCCCGCAGGAGGAACTCGAGTCGCTGCTGTACGGGTATGGCTACCGGCCGATCACCGTCGCCGGTGACGACCCCTCCAATGTGCACCAGCAGCTGGCCACCGCACTGGACGAGGCATTCGATCAGATCGGCGCCATCCAGCAGGCGGCGCGGCTGGACGGCGAGAGGGGCCGACCGCTGTGGCCGATGATCGTGATGCGCACCCCGAAGGGCTGGACCGGGCCGAAAGTTGTGGACGGCAAGAACGTCGAGGACACCTGGCGGTCGCATCAGGTTCCGCTGTCCGAGACGCACACCAACCACGAACACATGGCACAGCTCGAACAATGGCTGCGCAGCTACCGGCCGCAGGAGCTGTTCGACGAGCACGGTGCGCTGCGGCCGGAGCTGCGGGCGCTGGCACCGCACGGGCAGCGCAGGATGAGCGCAAACCCGCACGCCAACGGTGGCCTCCTGCTGCGGGATCTGGACCTGCCCGACTTCACCAATTACGCGGTGGCCGTGGACAAGCCGGCATCCGAAACCGCCGAAGCCACCCGCGTGCTCGGCACGTTCCTTCGCGACGTGATTGTCCGCAATACCGACCGGTTCCGCTTGATGGGCCCCGACGAGACCGCGTCGAACCGGCTCTCGGCGGTGTTCGAGTCGACCGACAAGGCGTGGCTGGCCCAGGTCGGACCCGACGACGAGAACCTCGGACCGGAGGGCCGGGTCATGGAGGTGCTCTCCGAGCACCTGTGCCAGGGCTGGCTCGAGGGCTACCTGCTCACGGGCAGGCACGGGCTGTTCAACTGCTACGAGGCGTTCGTGCACATCGTCGACTCGATGCTCAACCAGCACGCCAAGTGGCTGACGCGCAACCGGGAGCTGCCGTGGCGGCGCCCGATCGCGTCGCTGAATTACCTTCTGACATCCCATGTTTGGCGCCAAGACCACAACGGGGCGTCCCATCAGGATCCCGGCTTCATCGACCACGTCGCCAACAAGCGGCCCGAGGTGGTGCGGGTGTACCTGCCGCCGGACGCCAACACGCTGCTGTCGGTCGCGGACCACTGCCTACGCAGCCGCGACTACGTGAACGTCATCGTGGCCGGCAAGCAGCCTGCGTTGGCCTACCTCGAAATGGACCAAGCGATCGCGCACTGCACCCGCGGCCTTGGCATCTGGGAATGGGCCAGCAACGCCGGCGGAGGGCAGGAGCGAAGCGCCCCGGGAAGCAGCCTGGGCGAGCCCGATGTGGTGTTGGCCTGTGCCGGCGACATCCCGACGCTGGAGACGCTGGCGGCCGCGGACATCCTGCGGCGGGAACTTCCCGACTTGGCGGTGCGCGTGATCAACGTCGTCGACATCATGCGGCTGCAACCGGATTCCGAGCACCCGCACGGGCTGTCAGATCACGAGTTCGACTCCTTGTTCACCACCGACAAGCCGGTGATCTTCGCCTATCACGGCTATCCCTGGCTGATTCACCGACTGACGTATCGCCGGGCCAATCACGCGCAGCTGCACGTGCGGGGGTTCAAGGAGCGCGGCACCACGACAACCCCGTTCGACATGGTGATGCTCAACGACCTGGACCGGTTCCATCTCGTCATCGACGTCATCGACCGGGTCGAGGGGCTGGCCAACCGGGCGGCGGTGCTGCGCCAGCGGATGCTCGACGCCCGGCTGGCCGCGCGTCGCTACACGCGCGAACACGGCGAGGACGACCCCGACATCTCGGGCTGGACGTGGGACTCGGACTACCGCTCGAGCGCATTGTCTCAGGACACGCTCAGCAAGAATCAGTGAAGTGCCCGGTAAACTGGCCAGCAATGTCTGAGCAGGCGGTGGTCCCGCACCCGCATCCCGTGGTGGGCCAGCTTGCCGCACTGCACCATTTCCGCACCTACGTCGATATCGGCGTGGTCGTGGTGGTGCTGGCACTCACCAACCTGACCGCGCATTTCACGACGCCGTGGGCCAGCATCGCCACCGTGCCCGCCGCTGCCGTCGGGCTGGTGATCCTCGTTCGGTCGCGGGGTCTCGGCTGGGCCGAGCTCGGGCTGAGCCGTGAGCACTGGAAGGCCGGCGCGGGCTATGCGGTGGCCGCCATCGCGGTGGTGTTGTCGGTGATCGCGATCGGGGCCCTGCTGCCGTGGACCCGGCCGATGTTCATGAACAACAACTACGCGACGGTGTCCGGCGCGCTGATCGCGTCGATGATCATCATCCCGCTGCAGACCGTGATCCCCGAGGAGCTGGCGTTTCGCGGTGTGCTGCACGGCGCGCTGAACCGCGCGTGGGGCTTCCGCGGTGTGGCGGCGGCGGGTTCACTGCTGTTCGGCCTGTGGCACATCGCGACATCGCTGGGGCTGACCAGCAGCAACGTCGGCTTCACCCGGCTGTTCGGTGGCGGCCTGCTCGGCACCGTCGCCGGCGTGGTGCTGGCGGTCGCGGCGACGGCGGTCGCGGGCTTCGTGTTCACCTGGTTGCGCAGGCGCAGCGGCAGCCTGATCGCGCCGATCGCACTGCACTGGTCGTTGAACGGGCTGGGGGCGCTGGCCGCCGCCCTGGTCTGGCACCTGTCGACCTGACCCTGGGTCAGCGCGCCTTGCTCCTGGCGCGGAACGCGCGGTTCTTCAGCTTGTTGCCACATGCCGACATTTCGCACCACGCGCCGCCGTGGTTGCGCGACCGGTCGTAGAACGCCCACTGGCATTCGTCGTTCGCGCAGGCCTTAAGTCGTGCCCAGGTGCCGTCGCGCTGGGCGTCGCGAATGATCAGCAGCAGCTCGACCAGCCGATCCCGCACAGAGTCGCCATGTGCGCCCAGCCGCACCTCGCCGTCGTCGCCGAGATCGGCGCGGGCTCTGCCGCCTTTCGCGACCGCACGCAGCACGGCCAATGCCGATTTATTCGGTGGCGGTCCGCCTGCGTTGTGTACCAACATCGCACGTAGCGCCTCGCGCACAGCGCGGACGAGATCGAGGTCCGCATCGGTCAGTGCACCCTTCGGCGCCAGCAGGCGGTTGTCGACCAACCATGGACGCGCGTCGGTCGGGTCAGCTAGCCGGTCGGCTCCGTCGGGCAGTTCGACGGTGTTGACCAGGGATTGAACGAGTACCAGGGGGGCGGGCGCCGGCTTCGGTTCGTCGTCGCCGGGCCAGTGGGCAGGCGCCGGTGTCATGCACGCAGTCTACCCGCTGCGTGACCGGTATAACAGTTTGACTGGTTATGCATGACCAGTGTAACGTGTTTGACAGTCACGAAACTTTAGCGGAGGTACGGGCAAGAGGTAGATGACCATGCCGGACAACAGCATTTCGCCAGAGCTTCTTTCCGCTGCGAGTGACGTCCGCCGGCGGACCGCCGCCCCACGGCCATCGCTGGCCGCACGCCTCACGGCCCGACTGAAGGCCCACCAATTCGACCGGCAACTCGCGGTTGGCGTACCTGCCCCGGCCGGAAGCGCGCTCGCGGTTCATCAGGCGCGCCTGACGTCGGATGCCGAGCGGGAAGCCGTCGCGCGGACGCTGCGGCAGGCTCTGCACGACGCGCACGCGGGCGGCGCCCCGCTGTCGTCGCGGATTCCGGTGCACACCACCAACGTTGTGACGGCCGAAGATCTGATCGACGCCATCACACTGCGGCTGCATTCACCGCGGCCGGTGAGCGCGCGCGGAATGGCTCGGCTGCGCGTCGTGCTGTCCGACGGGTGTGGACCCATGTACGAATTCGGTCGGGGTGACCTCAGTGGCCGGCTCGGCGCGGCACTCGCGGAGCTCTAGATGTACCCGGCCAGGACGTTGGTAACAGGCGTGTCGGCTTGCTGATCAAGGCGTCGAAGGCGACGGCGGTGCGCTACGGGCGCCCCGTCCTGGTGAGTTGGTCGACGTCGACGTCAAGAAGCTCGGTCGTATCCCCGACCGAGGCGGGTCGCGCGCCTATCGTCGTGGTGAAGACGTCCGTGGCGGCGGGATCGGCTATGACTACGTGCACTCGATGGTCGATGTTGACAGCCGGGCTGGCTTACTCGGAGATCTTGGCCGACGAGAAAAGATCGACGTGTGCTGCTTCCCTACACGGGCCGCTGATTACTTCGAAGCGCACGGGATTCACGTATCGAGCGCGTGATCACCGACAACGACTTCGGCTAACGGCGCTCCACCGATGTGGCATCCGTCATTGCCCAATTGAGCGCCAGGCATCCTTTTATCAAACCGCACTGCCGCTGGCAGAACGGCAAGGTCGAGCGCTACAACCGCACCCTGCAGACCGAATGGTCATATCGCCGAGTCTTCAAATCCAACGCCGACCGCGTCCGATCACTTGCCCCTGGCTCGAGTTCCACAACACTCAACGCCGCCATAGCGCACTCGACGGAGTACCACCCATCAGCCGACTGTGGCCGGACGCCGGGGTGGATTTCCACAGATGCCGCGACAGGCCAGGCCGTTCAGCTGTGGTCAGGGCGTCTCAAATCCCTGTGCACAACGATACGAAGGGGATGGGCGCGCAGATGCCCACCGAGAAGTACGGCGTCAGGTCACCGTTCCATGCCGGCGGCGGTGGAGGGGGTGGTGGCGGAAGTGGTGCGGCGACGCAGCTGTTCGAGGGCACGTCATACACGGTCCCCACGCCGCACTCGACGGCGTTAGCTCTGCCCGGCGACACCAGCGTCAGGGATGCAAGCGGCGCGAGAATTGCAGCGACGACGATTGTCAGATGAACAACTTTACCCCGCATTTTGAGGCCTCCCTAATTCCCCGACCTCGGCTTATCCCACATCATAAGACTTTGGCGGAAACCGGTTCAATGGAATTCACCACCGCGTAAAACCGGGAGCGGCTCGGGTTCAGACGGCTTGCCAGCGACCAGCGATGTACCGCTTCGGCGACTGCGTCGTTGCGCAAGCTGACGGCGCTGGAGTGCCTTCGACAAGCCACTCCCCACCGGGGGTTCTCTTTAATTCAGGCGGACACAACCGCCACCAACCCACTGAAGGGGTACGTCTAGATTAATAACACCGCCGCGCCGGCGATGCGGCCGTCGCTCAGATCGGACAGTGCGTCGTCAGCACGGCCGAGCGGATATTCAGGACTGGTCACGTTGATGTGGTGTTGCTCGGCGAACGCCAGGAACTTGCGTGCGTCGTTGCGGGTGTTGGAGGTCACCGACCGCACCTGGCGCTCCTGGAAGAGGTGGCGTTCGTAGTTCAGCGCAGGAATGTCGCTGAGATAGATGCCCGCAATCGCCAGGGTGCCGCCGCGGTCGAGTGCCTCGAGGGCGGGCAGCACCAAATCACCGACGGGTGCGAACAGGATCGCGGCGTCCAATGCCACCGGCGGACGATCGGTGGCGCCCTGCGCCGACGCCGCCCCCAATGACAGCGCCAACTCCCGGGCTTGCTCTCCCCGGGTCATGACGTGTACCTCTGCGCCCTGCGCGAGAGCCACCTGCGCGGTGAGATGTGCGCTGCCGCCGAACCCGTAGATGCCCAGCCGGCCGCCGGCCGGCAGGTCGGCCCGCAACAGTGAGCGGTAACCGATGATGCCGGCGCACAGCAACGGCGCCAGTTCGGTGTCGGAATAGCCTGCGGGCAGATGGTGCGCGAAGGCCGCTGGGACAGTGGCGAATTCGGCGTATCCGCCGTCGGCGTCCCAGCCGGTGTAGCGGGATTCGGGGCAGAGATTCTCCTGCCCGCGGACGCAGAATTTGCACTGCCCACACGTATGCCGCAGCCACGCGATGCCGACGCGGTCACCGACCGCGAACTCGTCGCCGGCATCCGGCCCAATCGCGGCGACCTCCCCGACCACCTCGTGGCCCGGGATCACGCCCGGCCGGTGCACCGCCAGGTCGCCCTCGGTGACGTGCAGATCGGTGCGGCACACGCCGCAGGCGTGCACCGCGACGAGGAGCTCACCCGGCCCCGGCTGCGGCACGTCGACAGTGACGCGGTCCAGCGGATGGGTGGTCATCGGGCCCGGTCGTCGAACCCGCCACGCGCTCATGGTTGGGGCGGCCATATCCCTATGGTGCTCGCCCGTCGAGAGTTATGCGCCCGCTACGTCTTTCGCTGCACCATCCCGACGACCCACAGCAGGATCACCGAACCAAGGATCGCGGTGAACAAGGTGAACCACCAGCCCGCAATCACGTCCATCGCAGATCTCCTGCCTGTCGTCGGCCGTGCCCAGCGGGCCGCTGGACCACGCTTGACGATATACCGGACGAGGGTAACGATTCGGGGTCTGAAATGGGCACGGACGTTAATTGTTCCCGCAGGTCATGGGTCATCCCCCGCTGGATCGCACGGCAGGCAGCGGATCTGACCGCGAAAACCGTAGGGAAATCCGGATTCCCACCCGGTCACGACGGCATAACCTGGATATAACAGGCCGGCCGCGAGCATCCGGTCGCGGCCACGCCGGTGGAGGTGACGGGCCATGCGGCGACAGAAAGGCAACGGCCACTCGCGGGGAAGTGGCGTCCCGTCATGGGCTTGGTACCGGCTCCAGGCACGGTGCTGCGTAGAAGGGGTGAGGGATGAAAGCACTTGTTGCACTGGCGATCGGCGCACTAGCAGCGAGCGGTATCGCACTTGCGGCTCCGGCCAACGCCGGGTGCCAGGGCGGGTGGACGCCGTGGGGCGGTAGCCAAACCTGCGACGGGCCGATCAACGCGGACGGGATATTTCAGCGGTGCGTGATGGCGGGCGCCATGGGATTCGGCGGCACCAACTGCTACCTGCTCAACGTCAACAATCTCGAGGGCCAGGTCCCGTACGTCGGCCCGTGAAAACCCAACCGCCAGTTAGCCCTTAGTTCGGCGGCCGCATTCCGGGAGGAACGCTGTCCGGGTCAACCGGAACCGGCACCCCGACGTTGGGGCTCTGTCCGGGCACATTCGTGCCGCCCGCAGGTGGTGGAGGCGCGCCGAGATCCGGCGGCGGCGGCGGAGGCGGTGGCGTCCATGGCCGGATCGACTGCGCCAGCGTGACGGCCTCGCCCTTCGGCACCGGATTGTTGGCGGTGCCAAGCCAAACCACGAACCACCGCTCGGGCGTGCGCTGGCCTCGCGGGGTGCCCGCGGGTGTGGGCGCTCCGACGACGCCGGCCCAGATCTGTCCGTTGGGCTTGTTGGTGTCGGTGAACTTGACCTCGTAGTAGGAAGCAACACCAGCCATGCCACCCGCGTTGAGCGGGACGGTCTCTTGGTTGATGCGCGTGCCGGGGAACGGCATGAAGAACTCACCCATGTCCGAGGCGAGGCGTTGGGCCGCCTTCGTGTTGTCGGTTTCGGCGCCGGCGAACAGCTTCAGGT
>JBKOYU010000585.1:0-3549 GCA_046725575.1 Actinomycetota bacterium
GAGCGGTACCGAATTCACCGCGCGCGGGCCATCAACGCATTCGGCGCCTGCTTCACTGGCGTGGTTTTGGTGGTCGTCATGGTCACCAAGTTCACCCACGGCGCCTACCTGGTGGTCATCGCGATCCCCGTGCTTTGCGTCATTATGCAGAGCATTCACCGGCATTATGCGGCGGTGCGGGCGGAGCTCCGCACCACAGACGAAGACGACGAGCCGACACTGCCGAGCAGAATCCACGCGATCGTTCTGA
Organism: Actinomycetota bacterium; assembly: GCA_046725575.1. Taxonomy (GTDB): domain Bacteria; phylum Actinomycetota; class Actinomycetes; order Mycobacteriales; family Mycobacteriaceae; genus Mycobacterium. Next base: position 251 of record JBKOYU010000585.1, read on the forward strand.
TTTCAGGCTGGCACAAGGCAACTCAGCGCGCCCTGATGTTCGCGAAGGCCACCAGGCCAGACACGCTCACCGCGCTGACCGTGAATATCGACAATGTGGAGACCAGGGCTCTCGTCCGTGAATGGGAAGAACTCAATGTCGACGTCCCGCTCAAGGTCATTGAGTCGCCTTACCGGGAGATCACCCGGCCCGTGGTGGATTACATCAAGAAGCAGCGGAAGAGCGGTCCACGCGACGTGGTCAACGTGTACATCCCCGAATACGTCGTTGGCCGGTGGTGGGAGAACGTGCTGCACAACCAGAGCTCGTTGCGTCTCAAGGGACGATTGTTGTTCGAGCCGAGCGTGATGGTGACCAGCGTCCCCTGGCAGCTGCACTCATCGGCGCACCGCGACCTCGGCCGTGTCGAACACGTTGCCGGTGAGGTTCGCAGAGGAATCGCCGTTCCCCCACGGGTTGACGGTTAGGTCTGCGCGAGCAGACGCAGAAGTCCCGAAGACTGCGGCGAGTCGGGTGCGCTTACGTTCCCCAGCTTGCGCGTGGGCCCAGCTCGCGGTGCTGTAATCAGCAGCCGAGGTGGACCGCGGCGGCTGCGGCAATATCGCCAGCCGCAGCCACCGACACCGCGAGATCCTTCTGCACCATGACGACGGCGTCGGGGGCTTTCATCCCGCTGCGGACCGCACTGCAGACTCTGAGGCCTTCGGAAAGCAACTGCTCGGCACTGAGGGAGGTGTAGACGGGCTGCACCGCGTGAAGGTAATCTCCGCTGTCAGCCGCGGCAGGCGAGGCAAACGCTAGCGACACCGCCGCACCGGCGATCAGCCCTCGAAGCAGGACGGAAGACATGTCAGTGAACTTTCCGTGCGTGAGTGCTTGCTGTTGTATTTCCCCACGTTAGTGGTATTCATGCGCGGACAGCACATTCAGCAAACCGCCGAATTCGTTGCATTTCCGGTGCGCACCATGAATCGGACTCTACGTAACCCCTCCCGCGCTACCGTCACGGTATGGGTGGATATCGCGACATGTTCAACGCCAGCATCGCCGACCCCGCGGTCTTCTGGGCCGACGCCGCACGGGCGGTGACATGGACTCGCGAACCGCAGCGTGTCCTCGATGACTCCAATCCGCCGTTTTACCGGTGGTTTCCCGACGGCGAGCTGAACACCTGCGCCAACGCGCTGGACCGCCACGTCGACGGCGGCCGTGCCGAGCGGCCGGCGCTGATCTACGACTCGCCGGTGACCGGATCGCAGCGCACCTACACCTACCGCGAGCTGCTTGACGAGACCGCGCGCTTCGCCGGCGTGCTGCGAGCCTTAGGCGTCCAGAAGGGCGACAGGGTCGTGATCTATATGCCGATGATTCCGGAGGCCGTCATCGCGATGCTGGCCAGCGCCCGGTTGGGCGCCGTCCATTCGGTCGTGTTCGGCGGTTTCGCACCGCACGAACTGGCCACCCGCATCGACGATGCTCAGCCAGTCGTGATTGTGTCAGCCTCATGCGGGATCGAGCCGTCGCGGACGGTGGAGTACAAGCCGATGCTCGACGCCGCAATCGACGCCGCCACACACCCGCCGCGCAACTGTGTGATCGTGCAGCGCGACCGGCATCGGTGCGAGCTCAACGATAGAGACCTCGACTACCACGAGCTGATCGCCAACGCCAAGCCGGTCGACGCGGTCCCGGTCGCGGCCACGGACCCGCTGTACATCCTCTACACCTCCGGCACCACCGGAAAACCCAAGGGCATCGTCCGCGACAACGGCGGACACGCGGTGGCGCTGCTGTGGAGCATGCGCAACATCTACGACATCGCTCCGGGTGAGGTGTTCTGGGCGGCGTCAGATGTCGGCTGGGTGGTCGGCCACTCCTACATCGTCTACGGACCGCTGCTGCTCGGCGCGACGACCGTGCTCTACGAGGGCAAGCCGATCGGCACGCCCGATCCAGGCGCGTTCTGGCGGGTCGCGTCGGAACACGGTGTAAAGGCGCTCTTTTCGGCGCCGACCGCGCTGCGAGCGATCCGCAAGGAAGACCCCGACGGCACGCATATTGGCAAGTACGACCTATCCGGGATGCGCTACCTATTCCAGGCCGGCGAGCGTCTCGACCCGGACACCTACGCCTGGGCGTCAGCGAAGCTCGGCATCCCCGTCGTCGACCATTGGTGGCAGACCGAGACAGGCTGGGCCATCGCCGCCAACCCGATGGGCGTGGAGCAATTGCCGATCAAGCCTGGATCACCGACGGTGCCGATGCCCGGCTACGACGTGCACATCCTGCACATCGACGGCTCGAGATGCGAACCCGGCGAGGAAGGCGCGATCTGCATCGCGTTGCCGCTGCCGCCCGGCACGTTGCCGACGCTATGGGGTGACGACGACCGCTACGAAGCCTCGTATCTCTGCGAGCATCCCGGGTACTACCTCACCGGCGACGGGGGCTATATCGACGAGGACGGCTACTTGTTCGTGATGGGCCGCATCGACGACGTCATCAACGTTGCGGGACACCGGCTTTCGACCGGCTCAATCGAAGCCGTGCTGGCCGCGCACCCAGCTGTCGCCGAGTGCGCGGTGATCGGCGTGGCGGACGAGATCAAGGGTCAGGTGCCGCGAGGGTTCGTCGTGCTCAAGGCCGGCGCGTCCGCGGAGGGCCTGGCCGGCGAGCTCGTTCAGTTGGTGCGCGACGAGATCGGGGCGGTGGCCTGTTTCCGGCTGGTCGACGTCGTGCCCGCGCTGCCGAAGACCCGCTCGGGCAAGATCCTGCGCAAGGCCATGCGCGGCATCGCCCACGGTAAGGACGAACCCGTGCCGTCGACGATCGAGGATCCGGCCGTGCTGGACACCCTAAAACCCATCCTGCGCACTTGACTCTGCGCCTGCGGCGCGAAAATGCGAGTGGCCTGCGCCCTGTGCGCAGAATCAACACGATGAGGCTGCGCGCGGACCTCCGCTCGGCTGCGTAAGTGCGGCCGTCCCCGAAAGTTCCTCACGTCGGTACAGATGCACTGCGAACGAGGTGACCCACACCCACATCAAGATTCCCGGTACAAGGAAGGCCGCATACTTCGTGGCAGTGTCGGCTCCTGCGGCACTGACGAGGGCAAAGGCGCCCAGCGACACCGGAACGGCGAGCCAGGAAAACCAGGCCCACCCTCGCACGCAAGCGCGACCGCAGCGCAGATTCCAGGACGGCGAATCGCTCCGTCGATGTGGTAGCTGCGCACAAACGCTCACGCAACTCCGTCGCCGCGGAGCGACCCCACAGCAGCTCGAGATCAGCGTGACGAT